>NZ_JBEPQF010000021.1:0-137500 GCF_040547695.1 Bradyrhizobium sp. JR4.3
GTTCGCGCGCCATCCGAGGCCGCACAAAAAAATACCCCATATCGAGCCTCACTCCCGCTCGGCCAATTAAGCAAAGCCCTCGCAAGCGGGAGAGGTTGCACCGAACCTGCCGCGTGAGTGATTGATTCTCGCTCGAGCGTGCCTGGCTGCGCCACCTCGCCGCACCCGCCGGGTTCCCCAAAAATCGAGCCAGGACAGCCATTTACCGCAGTCCTGTTTTGACTTTTGGATGGGTTGACCCGCCCCCCTCATCCGGCCAACTTCCCGGCCGGTTTGGGGAGTAGAAAGATCATGAAACGAACGATTTTCGGCGTGGCCGCGGCTGTTGCTCTGGCGGCGTCGGCGCCTTGCGCGCAGGCGCAATCCTTCATCAACGTGCTGACCGGCGGCACCTCCGGCGTCTACTATCCGCTCGGGGTCGCGATCGGAAAGATCTACGGTGACAAGATTCCGAACGTGAAGACGCAGGTGCAGGCCACCAAGGCGTCAGTCGAGAATCTGATCCTGCTCCAGCAGGGCCGCGGCGAGCTGGCGTTCACGCTGGGCGACTCGCTGAAAGCGGCCTGGGACGGCGAGGAGGAGGCGGGCTTCAAGTCCAAGCTCGACAAGCTCAGGACCATCGGCGCGATCTATCCGAACTACATCCAGATCGTCGCGACCGCCGAGAGCGGCATCAAGACGCTGGCGGACCTCAAAGGCAAGAGCCTGTCGGTCGGTGCGCCGAAATCGGGCACGGAGCTGAATTCGCGCGCGATCCTGGCAGCGGCGGGTATGAGCTACAAGGATCTCGGCAAGGTCGAGTATCTGCCGTTTGCCGAATCCGTCGATCTCATGAAGAACCGACAGCTCGGCGCGACCCTGCAATCGGCCGGGCTCGGCGTGGCCTCGTTGAAGGATCTGTCGACCTCGAGCCCGATCACGGTGGTGTCGGTACCGAAGGAGACCGTCGACAAGATCGGCCTGCCCTTCATCGCGGCGACCATTCCCGCCAACACCTACACCGGGCAGGACAAGGACGTGCCGACCGCGGCCGTGGTCAACTATCTCGTCACCAGCTCGGCCGTGTCGGACGATCTTGCCTACCAGATGACAAAACTGGTCTACGAGTCGCTGCCCGAGCTCGCCAACGCGCATGCGGCCGGCAAGGAGATCAAGCTCGAGACGGCCGCCAGCGGCAGCCCGGTTCCGCTGCACCCCGGCGCGATCCGCTATTACAAGGAAAAGGGGCTGATCAAGTAAGGTCGGCCGTCACTATCGGACGTCATGGCCGGGCTTGTCCCGGCCATCCACGTTCTAAGGCCAGGCGAGAAAGATCGTGGATGCCCGGGACAAGCCCGGGCATGACGGTCTGAATACGCGTCGCCAATGCTATAAGCGCTGGACGGTTGGGGACATATCGATGTTGCAGGCAGAGGGCAGCGAAGCGCCCATCAAGGTCGAGTTCGACAATTTCGAACACGGTTTTCCGGAAGGCTTTGGCCCGGGCTGGTGGGGCACGCTCGCGTACTGGATCGGCATCGCCTTCGCGACCTTCCAGCTTTATGTCGCGGCCTTCAACTATCTGCCGAGCCAGGTGGTGCGCGGCGTCCATGTCGGATTCCTCATCCTCCTCACCTTCGGTCTGATCGGCAATTTCACCGCCAAAAGCGATTTCGGCCGCGCGATCGGCTGGCTGATCGGCAGCGCGGGCTTTCTGTGCGGGCTCTATCAATGGATCTTCTATGCGGATCTGATCGCACGTGACGGCGATCCGACGCGCCTCGATCTTGTGGTCGGCACGCTGCTCGCCGTCCTGATCTTCGAGGGCACGCGGCGGCTGATGGGCGCGGCGCTCCCGCTGATGTGCGGCGCCTGTCTCGTCTACTGGTTCTTCGGCCAGTATCTGCCGTCACCGCTGAACCATCGCGGCTATGATTTCGACCAGATCGTCACTCATCTCTCCTTCGGCACCGAGGGCTTTTACGGCGTGCCGATCTACGTCTCGGCGACCTACATTTTCCTGTTCATCCTGTTCGGCTCGTTCCTGGAGCGCGCCGGCATGATCCAGCTCTTCACCGACGTTTCTCTTGGGTTGTTCGGCAGGACCCGCGGCGGCCCGGCCAAGGTCGCGGTGTTCGCCTCGGGCATGATGGGCACGATCTCGGGCTCGGGCGTCGCCAACGTCGTCACTGTTGGCCAGTTCACGATTCCGCTGATGATCAGGTTCGGCTATCGCCGCGCGTTCGCGGCCGGCGTCGAGGCGACGGCCTCGATGGGCGGGCAGATCATGCCGCCGGTGATGGGCGCGGTTGCCTTCATCATGGCGGAGACGCTCGGCGTCCAATATTCGGAGATCGTGAAAGCGGCGGCGATTCCCGCGATGCTCTATTTCGCCTCCGCCTTCTGGATGGTGCATCTGGAGGCCGGCAAGCACGGGCTCACCGGGATGAAGAAGTCGGAGACCCCGAGCGCCTGGAAGGCGCTGGTGACGCGCTGGTACCTCGTGCTGCCGCTCGCAGCGCTCGTCTACATGCTGTTCGAAGGCTTTACGCCACTCTATGCCGGCAGCATGGGCCTCGCGCTCACAGTGGGGCTGATCCTCGGCACCGCCATCACGACGGGCGCACCTTCGATGGCTATCCGCTATATCTTCTGGATCGGGCTTGCGCTCGTGGTCGCGGCGCTCTCGCGCGACGGCCTTCAGATCGTGCCGGTCGCAGGCGTCGTCGTCGCGTTGATCGTGATCACTGCGTTCGTGCGCGGCGGATTTTCCGCCCTGCGCGCCTGCCGCGATGCGCTGGCTGAAAGCGCGAAATCCGCCATCACCGTCGGCATGGCTTGCGCCATTGTCGGCGTCATCATCGGCATGATGTCGCAGACCGGCGTCGGCACCATCTTCGGCGGTTGGGTGATCGGCCTCGGCGAGAAGAGCCTGTTCCTGGCGCTGATCATGACCATGCTGCTGTCGATCCTGCTCGGCACCGGGATCCCGACCATCCCGACCTACATCATCACGGCGGCGCTCGCGGCGCCCGCGCTGGCGAAACTCGGCGTACCGCTGATCGCGAGCCACATGTTCGCGTTCTATTACGGCATCATGGCCGACCTCTCGCCGCCGGTGGCGCTGGCTGCGTTAGCCGCGGCACCGATCGCGAAGGAGAATCCTGACAAGATCGGCTGGGAGGCGATGCGTATCGCGCTGGCCGGCTACGTCATCCCCTTCATCTTCGTCTATTCGCCGGCGCTGATGCTGCAGGCCGGCGATCCCATGGCAGCCAAGCTCGGCTTCTACGGCGCGGTGGCGTTGGCGACCTTGAAGGCCCTGGTGGCGATCGCCCTGTTCGGCATGGTCGCCATCGGCTTCCTGTTCACGCGCCTGACGTTCCTTGAACGTTTGGTCGCGCTCGGTGCCGCGATCTGCCTGCTCGGCGATTTCCCCTTCAGCGACACCGCCGGCTTCCTGCTCGCCGCGGCAATCGTGCTGTGGCAGTGGCGGCGGCGTCCGCCGGCGCCGGTCGAGGCGGTGTGAGCCTCTGCTTCGTCACAGCCTCAGGCGTGAAGGCGCTGGCGCTGTCCGCGTTCACGCTGGTGTGGACGCATTCCATCGCGAAGGTCGACTGGCAGGAAGACTGGCGCGTCACCCCCGCCGGGCTCGAACTGACGCAGGCACGCGTGAAGGGCACCGGCCCCGGCATGGAGCCGCCGCCCGAGGCGCGCCTCGTCGACGGCTGGTTTCAGTGGAGGCCTGCGCGTGCGCCGATGCCGGAGGTGGTGCTCGGCAATTCGGGCGCGGCTGGCGAATGGCGGCTATGCCATGACGGCAAGTGCCGGACGTTGTCCGAGATTGTCGGTCATCCCATTGGTGCTAACGTCACCACGATGAAGATTTGCGACGATCCGTAGCCCGGATGAGCGAAGCGACATCCGGGAGCGGCGGCCCCGGATATCGCTACGCTCATCCGGGCTACAAGAACAACAATAAGGGAGACACGCGATGGATCGGCTCAAGGGCAAGGTTGCGATGGTGGTGGGCGCCGGCTCGATCGGACCCGGTTGGGGCAACGGCAAGGCCACCGCGGTCACCTTTGCGCGCGAGGGCGCGCAGGTGTTTTGCGTCGATCGCAACGGCGCGGCCGCCGAGGAGACCGTGAAGATCATCACGGACGAAGGCGGCCAGGCGATCGCGTTCACGGCCGAGGTCTCGCGTGCGCACGAGGTCGAGGCGATGGTCGCAGCGTGCCTGCAGGCCTACGGCCGCATCGACGTGCTCGACAACAATGTCGGCATCGCCGAGATGGGCAGCGTGGTCGAAGTGACCGAGGAGAGCTGGGACCGGGTCTTCAGCGTCAACCTCAAGAGTGCCTATTTCGCCATGAAGCACGTCATCCCGGTCATGGTGAAACAGGGCGGCGGCTCCATCATCAACATCTCCTCGATCGCCTCGATCCGCCACATGGGTATCTCCTACGTCACTTACGGCACTTCAAAAGCGGCGATGAACCAGATGACGCGCACCACCGCGATCGAGTTTGCGCGCCACCATGTCCGCGTCAACGCGATCCTGCCCGGCCTGATGAAGACGCCGATGGTGGAACATTCCGCAGGTCTTGCGAACAGCTATGCCAAGGGCGACGTCGAGGCGATGTGGCGCGCGCGCGATGCGCAAGTGCCGATGGGCCACATGGGCGACGCCTTCGACGTCGCCAACGCCGCGCTGTTCCTGGCCTCGGACGAAGCGAAATATGTGACGGGGATCGAGCTCGTGGTGGACGGCGGCATCACGTGCAAGGCGGGGGCGTAGCTCCTTGCTCGTCGCCCTGGCGAAAGCCAGGGCCCATTACCACAAGGCTCGGTTTGGGCGAAGACTGCCGACTCCAGCTTTCTTCAACAATTCGCATTCGGGGTAATGGGTCCTGGCTTTCGCCAGGACGACATTACTGCGCCAGTGCCAGAATCCCGCCGGCGAATGAATGCCATGCCGCCGTTTCGCTGATCGGCCAGTTCAGTACCTTCACCGCCAGCATCGCGAGCGTGCCGGTGATGTAGACCGGGTGCACGCGGCCTTCGGTGCGCCAGTCGCGTACCATGGCGACGACGAGCAGCAGCGAAGCGACCATCGCGGGTGCGATGGTGACGGGCACCGGCGGCGGCCCGGGCGGTCCCGGAGGCGCGAGGAAAGTGAGAAACCAGCGCGCGATCGCGGCATCGAGGATGGAGATCGCGGCGAGCAGCATCAGGCGTTTGTGAATCTCCGGCTTTCGCGTGTTCATGATCGCGAGCACGAACACCATTGCAAAGAACGCAATCCCGCTCATCGGTACGATCGAGAAGGCGATGCCGGCCTCTTTCTGTCCGAGCGCCGCGGAATGCTGCATCACATGGACGGAGGCGAGGAAGCCGAAGGTCGTCATCGCGGTCGCGAGCGAAACGCCGGCGATGCCGAGCGCACGGTGATTGACCACGCGGCCTGAGGCGGCGAGCCAGGTCTGGATCACGAAATAGAGAGACCAGGTGAAGAACAAGAGACCATGGAAATGAATGACGGGGCTTGCGGACAAGGTCCGTTGCGCGAGCGGCACAAAATAGGTCGGTGCGAAGCCGAGAAAGGCGGTGGCCGCGCAGGCCAGCGCCATGTGGAGATAGAAATATCGTGCGGGCGACGCATCTCGCGCGCGCACACGACGGTCGTCGATCAGGGTCGTCATGAGGGATGAGTCTGGAGAGGCGGCGTTTGGTTCAAAGCAAACCGTCCCTGCACCGTCGTCCCGAGGCGCGCACAGCGCGAGCCCGGGACCCATAATCACAGGGCGCGGTTTGGTGCGAAGCTGGTAACTCCGAATCTTCGCAAAACACTTGCTGCGGCGTATGGGTCCCGGATCTGCGCTTCGCTTGTCCGGGACGACAGCGGTGTTTGCGGATCTAACCCCCCGCGCTCAATTCCGCGCGATCGAGTTCCTCCTCGATTCTGTGAAACGCGTCGTCGCCGATCACCTCGGTGGCGCGGAGTTCGAAGATCGACTTTCGCGCGGCCGCGATGCCACGGCGGCGCAGCGGATCGGCCGGCAATTCGCCGTTGGTGATGCCGCCATGGGGATCGTCGTCGGCCTGCATCAGGATGGCGCGATATTCGAGCCGCAGGATTTCCGCTTCCTCCGACGGATCGTCCTCGATCGCGTCGAGCGCCGCGCGATAGGCGACGGCCCGGGCGCGCGCGACCTCGATGCCGACGGGATCGTCGTCCTTGAGGCCGAACGCCAGGATCAGCGGCCGCAATGTCAGGCCCTGGACGACCAGCGTGCCGAGTACGACCGCAAACGCCGAGAAGACGATGAAGTCACGATGCGGGAAGTTTTCCGGCAAGGCAAAGGCGGTGGCGAGCGTAACCAGGCCGCGCATGCCGCACCAGGAGATGATGAGGCCGCCCTTGGCCGAGGCGACCTGCTTTGGATCCTTGGGGTGATAGATGCCGTGCGCCACCAGCGTGCGCAGCGTCGTGCGATAGAACGTGATCCAGGCCAGCCGCACCAGGACCACGGTGAGCAGGATCCAGGCGGCCGCCACGCTATATTCCCAGCGCACGTCCGCATCGAGGCGCGTCCAGATCGGCCGCATCTGCATGCCGATCAGCATGAAGGCGAGCACGTTGAGCACGAACACCATGGTTTCCCACACCGCATAGGAAGGTACTCGCAGCCGCGCCGGCATGCGTGTCCCAGCCGTGCGGGCGATGGTGATGCCGTAGACTACTATGGTGAGGATGCCAGAGAGACCGAGATGCTCGGCGGCAATCCAGACCATGAAGGTCGTGGCGAATTGGATTATGATCGAGCTGGGGGCCTCCTTCACGCGTTCCATGAACAGCGGAATGATGCGGCCTGCGACCAGGCCCGCGACGACGCTGCCGACCAGGGCCAGCGCCATGGTCGGCGCGACCTGGCTCCATGCCAGATGCTCGGTTGCGATCGCTCCGACCGCGATGCGATAGATCAAGAGCGCGGTCGCGTCGTTGAGCAGGCTCTCGCCTTCCAGGACCTTGACCATGCGGTGAGGCAGCTTCACCTGGCTCAGGATCGCGACCGCAGCGGCCGCGTCCGGCGGGGCCACGATGGCGCCGAGCGCAACCGCGGCGGCCCAGGGCATGTCAGGCATCAGCCGGTGGGCGACGTAGGCCACAGCGGCCGTGGTCAGGCCGACGGCGGCGACGACCAGAGTGGAGACCGGAACCCAATTGTTGCGGAGATCGCGCAGCGAGGTGTCGAAGGCGGCATCGAGCAGGACCGGTGCGACAAAAAGAGCCAACGCCAGGTCGGGCTCCAGCGTCCAGGACGGGCTCGACGGCACAAACGCGATCAGCGCGCCCCCGATCGCGAGAAAGGTCGGATAGGGGACCTTGATCCGCCGCGCCAGCGCCGATAATCCAACGGCGCCGAGCAGAAGCACGATGATCCATTCGAATGTCGACACGTTGATCCCCGAAACCGATTTGAGCGGCGCCACAAGCTAGCACCAATCCGGCCGTATGATGGATAGTGCGGCCCCCAGGCAAGACCTCAACCCGGACCTTAACCCAAGATTTTCCGACTGTGACGAGCATGCGTTTTCTCATTCAATGGTCCGGCGCCGGGGTGCTCTTCGCGCTCTCGTTCGTCGTGGCTCATGCCGCGACCGGCGGCGAACCGGCCGCGGTCCCGCAGGTCGACATCGCGCCGTGCCTCGCGGCTGCCGCGGCCGACGACATCGACAAGGCCGCCACGGCCTGCGCCGCCGTGATCGACAACGAGAAGACGGCGAAAGGCGATCTGATCAAGGCGCTGATCGCGCGCGGCGGGCTTTATGCGCGGCACGACCAAGTCGACCGCGCGATCGCCGACGACAGCCGCGCTCTGGAGCTCGATTCCGGTCTCGCCGATATCTTCAACGCGCGGGGCGAGCTCTGGCTGAGGAAGGGCGACAAGCCCAAGGCGGTGCAGGATTTCGGCGCGGCATTGAAGATCGATCCGAACCACGAGCAGGCCAAGGCCAATCACAAGGCGATGGCGCGCGAGATCGAGCGGATCGGCGCGCAGATGGCGGTCGCGGGCAAGCCCAGCTTCATTTGCAAGGGTGCGCGCCGCCCCGTCGAGAAGGCGATCTGCGTCAACCGCGAGCTCGCTGATCTCGACCGTGAGGTCTTTGCCGCCAACGCGCGCGTGTTGCGTGAAGCCCGCAATGCAGGCGAAGCGAAGGCGCTTCAGCGCGAGCAGGACGATTTCATCGCCCGCCGCAACGCGGGGTTCGGCCGGCCGGGGTACGATTTGAAGAAGGCGATGCAGGAGCGGCTGCAGCGGCTGAACGGGGTGGACGGGTATTGAGGCTGCTCATCTCGCCCGTAAGAGCGGGTCGAAAAAGGGAAGGATCGGTGCGCCGCTGGCACGCCTCGATTTGAACCGATTCTTTGGCCGCCGCGACAATGGTGAAAGCCTGATGTCCCGGAGCTCTATGCCATGTGCGGCACGCATCCTTCCGCGCAAATGCTCTCGTTTGCAAAAATCTCGTTTCGCTCGCTCCTGCTCAGCGCGGCAATGAGCGTCGTCCTCGTCGCTCCTGCCTTGGCCGGCGTCGATTGCGTGATGGAGAGCAAAGCCGCTCCGGCTGAGCTGATCCCGGCCTGCAGCGCCACCATTGACCAGGCCTCAATTCCATCCTCCGATCGCGCCGCGGCGTTGCTGGTGCGCGCCGACGCCAATGCGCGGACCTCGGGCGGCCTCACGCAGGCGCTGCGGGACATCGACCGCGCCATTGCGCTCGATGGCAAGAACGCAAAAGCCTGGCGCCTGCGCGGCGATCTCCTCCGCGAGGCCGGCGGCGATCTCAACCGCGCCGCGGCGGACCTCAGCAAGGCCATCGAACTCAATCCGCAGGATTCGGAATCTTACGAGCTGCGCGGCGTGGTCTACACCAACCAGCGCCGGCTCGACCGCGCGCTTGCCGATTACGACCAGGCGATCAAGCTGAAGCCTGACAATGCACAGGCCTGGTCAGACCGCGGCGTGACCTATTATCTCGGCGGCGACAACGAGAACGCGATCCGCGATCTCAGCGAGGCGTTGCGGCTCGATCCGAATCGGCCGCGCAGCTACACCAATCGTGGCGCCGCCTACAAGAAGCTCGGCCAGCTCGAGAGGTCGGTTGCCGACGACGGCGAGGCGATCAGGCTCGATCCGAAGGTGCCCGAATATTACGACAATCGCGGGCTGTCCCTGGCCGCGATGGGCGAGTACGACAAGGCGATTGCCGATTACGATCAGGCGCTGCGGCTGGCACCGCGCCCGAACTTCTTCGCTAACCGCGGCGACTCCTACCACCTCAAGGGCGAGCTTGGCGCGGCGCTGAGCGATTACGAGGCCGCGCTGAAACTCGAGCCGAATTTCGCGCAGACCTACAATAACCGCGCCGTGCTCTACAAGAAGATGGGCGAGCGCAAGAAGGCGCTGGCCGACTACGAGACCGCGCTGCGGCTCGATCCCGGCAACGACAACGCTGCCGCCGGCCGCCGCGCCATGATCGCGGAGATCGTGAAATTCGGCGGCGAGCCGCTGCGGCCGCTCGCGGCGAATTCCGGCAAGGGCCCGTCGTTCGATTGTGCCACTGCGAAGCGCGAGGTCGAGAAGGTGATCTGTGCCGATCCGCAGCTGGGTGTGCTCGATCGCCAGATCGCCGAGACTTATGAGCGCGTGCTGAAATCGGCCGGGTCCCGCTCGGCCGGCGACCTCCGTCGCACCCAGCGCGACTTCCTCGCCACCCGCAATACGAGCTTCGGCCGCGCCGGCTATGATCTGAGGAAGGTCATGCAGGATCGCCTGCAGCGGCTGAACGCGATGGATAGCTGAGCACTGTTCTTTTCAGCTTGAACCGCGGCCCATTCCCGGGAAAATAGCCCTCAAACATGGCCGGTACTTGATCCCTGTCATGGCGGGACGTTTGTCCTGCCACAAGGTCAAGGCCAGGCGAATAAAAGGGAACGGGAGCGCGGGAATGAACGTCCGAGGAAACGTCCAAGGAAACATCGACGGAAAGAGCCTCTATCACGAGGTTTATGCGCGCTCGCTGGCCGACCCTGAGGGCTTTTGGGCCGAGGCGGCCAAGGAGATCGACTGGATCGAGCCACCAAAAAAGATCTTCGATCCCTCGCCGGGCGTCTACGGCCGCTGGTTCAGCGGTGGCATTGTGAACACCTGCTACAACGCGCTCGACCGCCACGTCGAACGCGGCCGCGCCGACCAGATCGCGCTAATCCATGATTCGCCGCTGGCAAATAGCGTCACCAGATTCACCTACGCCGAACTGCTGGCCGAAGTGCAGGCGCTCGCCGCCATCATGCAGGACTTTGGTGTCGCCAAGGGCGATCGCGTCGTCCTCTATATGCCGATGGTCCCGGAGGCCGTCGTTGCGATGCTCGCCTGCGCGCGCATTGGCGCGGTGCACTCCGTGGTGTTCGGCGGCTTTGCCGCGAAAGAGCTCGCCACCCGCATCGACGATGCGCAGCCAAAGTTGATCCTGTCGGCGAGCTGCGGCATCGAGCCCGGCCGCATCGTGCAGTACAAGCCGCTGCTCGACGAGGCGATCAGGCTTGCGGGCGCAAAGCCGAAGGCCTGCATCGTGCTGCAACGTCCGCAGCTCGTCTGCGCCCTCACGCCCGGCCGTGACTATGACTGGGCGGGCCTGCGCCGCAAGGCGATGAACGACGGCAAGCAGGCGCCTTGCGTGCCCGTCGCCGCCACCGATCCGCTCTACATCCTCTATACGTCAGGCACGACCGGCATTCCCAAGGGCGTCGTGCGGGACAATGGCGGCCATCTCGTCGCAGTGAAATGGTCCATGTTCAACCTCTATGGCGTCAAGCCGGGCGAGGTCTGGTGGTGCGGCTCCGACATCGGCTGGGTGGTCGGCCACAGTTACATCGTCTACGGCCCGCTGCTGCACGGCGCGACCTCGATCATGTATGAGGGGAAGCCGGTCGGCACGCCCGATGCCGGCGCGTTCTGGCGCGTGATCAGCGAGCACAAAGCTGTCGCCTTCTTCACTGCGCCGACCGCGTTCCGCGCGCTCCGGAAAGAAGATCCGGAAGGAAAATTCATCCGGCAGTACGACCTCTCGACGTTCCGCACGCTGTTCCTGGCCGGCGAGCGCGCCGATCCGCCGACGGTGGAATGGGCGGAGCAGCAGTTGAAAGTGCCTGTCATCGACCATTGGTGGCAGACCGAGACCGGCTGGTGCATCGCCGGCAATCCGGTTGGCTTAGGCCAGCTGCCGGTGAAGCACGGATCGCCGACGGTGCCGATGCCGGGCTATCAGGTCGACGTGGTCGACGAAGCGGCAAAGCCGGTCGGTCCGAACACCATGGGCTCGATCGTCATCAAGCTTCCGATGCCGCCGGGCTGCCTGCCGACACTGTGGAATCAGGACGAACGGTTTAAGGAAGCCTACCTCACCGAATTCCCCGGCTACTACAAAACATCGGATGCCGGCTACAAGGACGAGGACGGCTATGTCTTCGTCATGGGCCGCACCGACGACATCATCAACGTCGCCGGCCATCGGCTCTCCACCGGCGGCATGGAGGAGATCCTGGCTTCGCATCCCGATGTCGCCGAATGCGCCGTGCTCGGCGTCAAGGACGCGATCAAAGGTGAGGTACCCTGCGGCTTCCTGGTGCTCAAGGCGGGTGTGAAGCGGGCTCCCGCCGAGATCGAGAAGGAGATCATCGCGCTGGTGCGCGACAAGCTCGGTCCCGTTGCCGCGTTCAAGCTCGCCATCACCGTCGGGCGCCTGCCCAAGACGCGCTCCGGAAAGATCTTGCGCGGCACCATCAAGAAGATCGCAGATGGTGAAGCCTGGACCATGCCGGCGACGATTGAGGACCCCAAGGTGCTCGACGAGATCGGCGATGCGCTGAAGGGGCGGGTGTGAGGTTTGCAATGGGGCTTGAATAGGCCGCATTTTTCCGCTCAATCCTCATCCTGAGGAGCGCGCCTGGCGCGCGTCTCGAAGGATGAAAGGCCCCGCTGCTCCAGCTTGGCCTGCATGGTTCGAGACGCCCGCTGCGCGGGCTCCTCACCATGAGGATGAAGGGCCTGCCATGAATTCGAAGCCGTTTCTAGCGATTGCATTTGCGGGCCTCATTCTCTCCGCCTGCTCCGCGCGCTACCAGACGCCGGTGGCGATGGGCGGCGATGATGACGACGCGGTCTGCCAGAGCCGCGGCTATGCGGCCGGCTCGCCTGAATACGTGGCCTGCCGCAAGGACCGCGACGTCCAGCGCAGCGCCGCGACCACCCGCGCCGACCGCCGCCAGCGCGACCTCGGCGAATACATGCTGAACCATCCGGACCGGCCATGATGTAAGCCGTGGCATTATCCTGCCGCGACAGATCTGCAACGCCGCAGCCAAATCGCAATCGCACTTGTCCTGATTTGATCGGCATCAAATCCTTCACCACTGCCTTTCTGCTCTGACGCTGATGTCGCGCAACGAAGCGCGCAAATGGCTGAAGGGGAATGCAATGGACGGAATAATAAGAAACGTGGCGCGGCTCGCGGCGCTAGGTGCGGCGCTGGCGGGGGCTTTTGCCTCGGCACAGGCCGCCGATTTGCCGATCTACAAAAAAGCGCCGCCGCCGGTAGAAGCCTTCAATCCCTGGATGGTACGCTTGCGGGTGCTAGGCGTGTTGCCGGATGCGGGCGGCTCGACCGTCAATGTCGCCGGCGTTCCGTCACTGTCGTCGCCGAATTCGGGCCTCTCGATCAGCGACCAGGTCGTGCCTGAGCTCGACATCAGCTATTTCTTCACCAGGAACATCGCGGCCGAGCTGATCCTGGGCGTAACCCGGCATTCGATCAGCGGCACCGGCTCGCTCGCAAATCTGCCGATCGGCAAGACTACGCTGCTGCCGCCGACGCTGACCCTGCAATATCACTTCGACAATTTCGGCGCATTCAAGCCGTATATCGGTGTCGGCGTGAACTACACAATGTTCTTCAGCAACTCCGCCGCCAATACGCCGGCCGCCATCGCAGGTCCGCCCGCGATCGTCGCCACCACCACGAGCCTGCATGTCAGCAACGCCTTCGGTGGCGCGGTGCAGTTCGGCTTCGATTACATGCTCGATCGGCACTGGGGCCTCAACGTCGACGTCAAGAAGCTCTGGTTGCGGCCGGACTATTCGGCGACGGTCAGTGGTCTGCCGGTTACCGGCACTGCGCATATCGACCCGTGGCTGGTCGGCGGTGGTGTGACGTATAAGTTCTGAAGTTGTTGTTGCCTTAGGGAGGCACACTGTCGCCCTAACGTCGTCCTGGCGAATGCCAGGACCCATACCGCGGAATCTATCGATTGGAGCGCGGTAGGAGAACCGAGCGACGAGTCTTCACCAAATTCCTCCTTGGGGTAATGGGTCCTGGCTTTCGCCAGGACGACGCCGGAGGGTATGCGTTGTCAGTCGTTTTGCAGATGCAAAATAAAAACGCGGCAGGTTTCCCTGCCGCGTTTTTATTGCGTTCACGAATGAGGAGCGGAAGGATTACTCCTCCTCCTGGTCCTGCTTCTTGCCGCCGAGTGTCTTCAGCTTGGCGAACACGGCATCGACGTTGAGATCGTCGCTGGACCTCTCCGCGGGTTCGTACTCGTCCTTCTTGGTGGTTTCGGAAGCCGGCAGCAGGGTGGCGCCGCCATAGGCCGCGTCGATCGGCTTTTCCTTGGCCGCGCGCGCGACCTCGAAATCGAGCTCGATCTGCGAGCAGAGGCCGAGAGTGACGGGATCAATCGGCGTCAGCTGGGACGTGTTCCAGTGGGTGCGATCGCGGACACTGGCGATCGTGCTCTTGGTCGTGCCGACCAGGCGCATGATCTGGGCGTCCTTGAGCTCGGGATGGTTGCGCAGCAGCCAGAGGATGGCGCTCGGGCGTTCGTGGCGGCGCGAGACCGGGGTGTAGCGCGGGCCCTTGCGCTTGGGTTGCGGCGGCAGCACCACCTTACTCTCCTGGAGTCGGAGCCGGTAGTCCGGGTTGTTCTCGCCCTTCTCGATCTCCTCGCGGGTCAGCTGGCCGTTGGAGAGGGGATCCATGCCCTTGATGCCTTGGGCGGCGTCGCCATCGGCGATCGCGCGCACCTCGAGGGGGTGCATTTTGGTGAAATCGGCGACCTGATCGAAGGTCAGCGCGGTGTTGTCGAGCAGCCAGACGGCGGTCGCCTTGGGCATCAGAGGTGCGTTGCTCATGGCAAATCTCCTTTGTGCTTCGCCCACCCCTTTGGAGGCGAAACCGGTGGTCATCAGCGATGACTGGGAATTCGCGCTATATAAGCCCGGAGGGGGTAGCCACGCAATGGTTCTGCTATAGATAGTGCCTTGACAGCGCCCGAAAGGGGGCCCAATTCCCTCTGAAGTCCCTGTAAGACCGTACCCAAGCCCTATTCATTCATCGACCGCTTCCCGCCCATTTGGCGAGGTGATTCGGTCCCGAGATCGCTCAATGTCAGCCAAACCAGACCTCAAGATCGTGCTTTGTTCTCCCCGTGGCTTCTGCGCCGGGGTGGTCCGGGCGATCGACACCGTGGAACGGGCGCTCGATAAATACGGCGCCCCCGTCTATGTTCGCCATGAGATTGTGCATAACAAATACGTCGTCGATGGGTTGAAGAAGAAGGGCGCGATCTTCGTCGAGGAACTCGCCGAGATCCCGGAAAACACCACCGCGCCGGTGGTGTTCTCGGCCCATGGCGTGCCGAAATCGGTTCCGGCCGACGCCACGTCCCGCAATTTGTTCTCGCTGGATGCGACCTGCCCCCTGGTCACCAAGGTCCACCGCGAGGCCGCGATCCATTTCAAGCGCGGCCGCGAGATCTTCCTGATCGGCCATTCCCATCATCCGGAGGTGGTGGGCACGCTCGGCCAGCTCCCGACCGGCGCCGTGACCCTGATCGAGACCGCCGAGGACGCCAAGACCATCGCCCCGAAGGACCCGAACAACCTCGCCTTCGTGACCCAGACCACGCTGTCGATCGACGACACCGCGGAGATCGTGGCGCTTCTGAAGGAGCGCTTCCCGAACATCAACGGGCCGCACAAGGAAGACATCTGCTACGCCACCACGAACCGCCAGCTTGCGGTGAAGAAGGTGGCGCCGGTGGTTGACGCCCTGATCGTGGTCGGTGCGCCGAACTCGTCGAACTCGCAGCGCCTGCGCGAAGTCGCCGAACGCGAGGGTTGCCCGATCGCCGTGCTGGCGCAGCGCGCCACCGAAATCGACTGGAAGCGGTTCGAGAACATCACCAGCCTCGGCATCACCGCTGGCGCCTCGGCACCGGAAGTGATCGTCGAGGAGATCATGGACGCGTTCGCCGAGCGCTTCACGCTGCATGTGGAGACGGTCTCGGCCGCGGAAGAGAACGAGTTCTTCCCGCTGCCGCGTCAGGTGCGCCCCGAAGCCGCCGCCGAGTAGACCTTCATGGCGGTCTACACCGACGTTGCCGCCGACGAGCTTGCGGACTTCCTCAACCAATACGATCTCGGCGAGTTGCTCTCGTACAAGGGCATCGCCGAGGGCGTCGAAAATTCCAACTTCCTGCTGCATACGACCAAGGGATCGTTCATCCTCACGCTCTATGAGAAGCGCGTGGCGAAGAACGATCTGCCGTTCTTCCTCGCGCTGATGACGCATCTGGCCGAGCACGGCGTCAACTGCCCGCTGCCGGTGAAGGGAACGGACGGCGAGGCGTTGCGCGAGCTGTCGGGCCGGCCGGCCGCGATCATCACCTTTCTCGAGGGCGTCTGGCCGCGCAAGCCGAACGCGGCCCATTGCGCCGGCGTCGGCGAGGGGCTCGCCAGGATGCATCTGGCGAGCGCGAATTTCGCGATCAGGCGTGCGAACGCGCTGTCGGTCCCGGGCTGGCGGCCGCTGTTCGATGCCGCGTCACAGCGGGCCGACGAGGTGCAGCCCGGCCTGCGCGCGTTCCTGAGCCACGAGCTCGACTACCTCGAGAGCGGGATCTGGCCGACGCAGCTGCCTGAAGGCGTGATCCACGCCGACCTCTTCAACGACAACGTCTTCTTCCTCGGCGACAAGCTCTCCGGAATCATCGACTTCACTTTCGCCTGCAATGATATGCTGGCTTATGACGTCGCGATCTGTCTCAACGCCTGGTGCTTCGAGCCGGATCATTCCTTCAACGTCACCAAGGCGCGGGCCTTCCTCAACGCCTATGGCCGTGTGCGAAAGCTGTCCGAGGCGGAAGAGGCAGCGCTGCCGCTGCTCGCGCGCGGCGCCGCGATGCGGTTCCTGCTGACGCGGCTGGTCGACTGGCTCAACGTTCCGCCCGGCGCGCTGGTTCGGCCGAAGGATCCGCTGGAATATGTCCGCAAGCTGCGCTTCCACCAGAGCGTTTCCAGCGTGCGCGACTACGGGCTGATGCCGTCGGGGCTGGTGGCGTGAGCGAGCTTCCGATTGTCACGATCTACACCGACGGCGCCTGCTCGGGAAATCCGGGGCCCGGCGGCTGGGGCGCGATCCTGAAGTTCGGCGACAAGGAAAAAGAACTGAACGGTGGTGAGCGCCACACCACCAACAACCAGATGGAATTGATGGCGGCGATCTCCGCGTTGGAAGCGCTGAAGAAGCCGTGCACGGTCGATCTCTATACCGACAGCCAATATGTCCGTCAGGGCATCACCGGCTGGATTCACGGCTGGAAGCGCAACGGCTGGCGCACCGCCGACAAGAAGCCGGTGAAGAATGTCGAGCTATGGCAGCGCCTCGATGCTGCGCTGAAGGCTCATGACGTGCGCTGGCACTGGGTCAAAGGTCACGCAGGGCATCCCGAGAACGAACGCGCCGATCAGCTCGCGCGGGACGGCATCGTGAAGGCGCGGTTGCAGGCGCGGGTGGCGGAGTAGCGCGGATCCGCGCTCCTTCCTCATGTTCCGCCGTCATCGCCCGGCTTGACCGGGCGATCCAGTACGCCGCGGCCTCTCGATTCAACAACAACTGTCTCTGGAATACTGGATGCACCGCTTTCGCGGGGCATGACAGTGTCGTTTGTGGCTGAAAGCGGTGGCCGCTTATGTGGCTGAAAGCGGTGGCCGCTTACAGCTGCCCGAGCAGCGTATCGCCGCCGGACACCTCGACCTTGCCGGGCATCGCCTCGAGGTTCAGCTTCTTGACCACGCCGTCTTCGACCAACATCGAATAGCGCTTGGAGCGGATGCCGAGACCGTTGCCGGAGGCGTCGAGCTCCATGCCGATCGCCTTGGCGAAGTCGGCATTGCCGTCGGCGAGGAAGATGGCCTCGTCGCGCTGGTCGGTGTCGCGCTTCCACGCGTTCATGACGAAGGCGTCGTTGACGGAGACGATGGCGATGGTGTCGACGCCCTTGTCCTTCATGGCGTAGGCGTTGAGGAAGATGCTCGGCAGATGCATCTTGTGGCAGGTGCCGGTATAGGCGCCGGGCACCGCGAACAGCGCCACTTTCTTGCCCTTGAAGATGTCGTCGGTGGTCTTCACCTGCGGGCCTTCGGCCGTCATCACGCGGAATTTCGCCTCGGGCAGCTTGTCGCCAGTCTGGATCGCCATCGTCAGTCTCCCTGAAAATCGGTCCCGCTTTTTAGACCGTGCGGCGGCGCTGCACAATGTTGCCGGTAGGGCAGGCGGTGAGGGCGGGACCCTTCACCATTATGTCATCAGCCGGCGAACCCGCCGCCGTCGAGGAAGGCCTGCTCGTCCGGGGTGGTGTCGCGGCCGAGCAGGCGGTTGCGGTGGGGGAAGCGGCCAAACCGCCGGATGATGTCGGCGTGCTCACGCGCGTATTTCAGGTTTTCGGCATTCTCGGTGTTTTGAAACAGCGCGACGCAGTGCAATTGGTCGGGCAGGTGCTCGGAATGCATGAAGGGCAAATAGAGGAATTCGAGCAGGACCGGATCGATCCTTTGATCTGCACCCCGCGCAATGGCGCGGCGGGCGACGTCGCGCGCGAGCGCGTCGCTGGCAAAGGCCTGCGCCTTGCCCCGGAACATGTTGCGCGGAAACTGGTCGAGCACGATGACGAGCGCGAGTGCGCCCTCGTCGGTCTCCTCCCACGACGAGAGCTCGCCGGCGACCGCCTTCTGCCACAGCGCGAGAAAGCGGCGCCTGACCTCCGCGTCGAATGCGTCGTCGCGCTCGTACCAGGCATCGCGGCCGGCCTCGCGCCAGAAGGCGAGGATGCCGGCCGGACTGATGATGCTGTCGTCGGTCATGAACGAAAGAGGCGCTTACGCCGCCTCCGCCTTCTTCTCGTCGCGCAGCTGCCGGCGCAGGATCTTGCCGACATTGGTCTTCGGCAGGTCGGTGCGGAATTCGATGTGCTTGGGCACCTTGTAGCCCGTCAACTGCTCCTGGCAGAATTTGACCAAGGCCTCCGCCGTGAGGTTCGGGTCCTTCTTGACCACGAACGCCTTCACCGCCTCTCCCGACTTGGAATCGGGAATGCCGATGACGGCGCATTCGAGCACCCCCGGGTTGCTCGCGATCACTTCCTCGATCTCGTTCGGATAGACGTTGAAGCCGGAGACCAGGATCATGTCCTTCTTGCGGTCGACGATCTTGGTGTAACCTTTCTCGTCCATGATGCCGATGTCGCCGGTGCGGAAATAGCCGTCTGCGGTCATCACCTTGGCGGTCTCCTCCGGCCTGTTCCAATAGCCCGACATCACCTGCGGACCCTTGGCGCAGATCTCGCCGGGCTGGCCGAGCGGCATCTCGTTGCCGTCGTCGTCGCGGATCGAGATCCAGGTCGAGGGCACGGGGATGCCGATGGTGCCGTTGAACTCGGGATCGGTCGTGGTGTTGCAGGTCAGCGTCGGAGACGTCTCCGACAGGCCGTAGCCTTCGGCGATGGAGCAGCCCGTGATCGCCTTCCACTGCTCGGCGACGGGGCGCTGCACCGCCATGCCGCCACCATTCGAGATCTTCAGCTTGGAGAAATCGAGCTTCTTGAAGTCGGGATGATGCATCAGGCCGTTGTAGAGCGTGTTCACGGCCGGGAAGTTGTTGACCTGGTACTTCGCCAATTCCTTGATGAAGCCCGGGATGTCCCGCGGGTTGGGGATCAGGAGATTGCAGCCGCCGGCGCGCACCGCGAGCAGGTAGCAGGCCGTCAGCGCGAAGATGTGATAGAGCGGCAGCGCGCAGACGACCATGAGTTGATCGACATGCGGCGGCGCGGCCATCGCCGGCTGCAGCCAGGCGTCGTTCTGCAGGACGTTGGCGACGATGTTACGATGAAGCAAGGTGGCACCCTTGGACACGCCGGTGGTGCCGCCGGTATATTGCAGGAAGGCGACGTCGCCGGGCGACAGCTTCGGCTTGTTGAATGCCAGAGAGCGGCCGGCGGAGATCGCGTCGTTGAAGGACACCGCGCCTGGCAGCGACCAGGCCGGCACCATCTTCTTGACGCGGCGGACGACCAGATTGACGATCACGCCCTTGAAGCCGAGCAGGTCGCCCATGCTGCCGACGATGACGTGCTTGACTTGCGTCTTCGCGATCACCTGCTCGACGGTGTGGGCGAAATTCTCCAGCACGATGATGGCTTCGGCGCCGGAATCCTTGAGCTGGTGCTCGAGCTCGCGCGGCGTGTAGAGCGGATTGACATTGACTACCGCGAAACCGGCGCGCAGCACGGCTGCGGTCGCGACGGGATATTGCAGCACGTTCGGCATCATGATCGCGACGCGGGCACCGCGTTGCAGGCCTCGCCCTTGCAGGTAGGACGCCATCGCCAGCGACATCTGGTCGAGGTCGCGATAGCTGATCGACTTGTCCATGCAGATGAACGCCTTGCGGTCGGCGAACTTGGCGAAGCTCTCCTCCAGGAGGTCGACCAGCGATGAATATTGCGTCGGCTCGATATCGGCGGGGACGCCGGGCGGATATTGCTTAAGCCAGATGCGCTCCATGGAAACTCCCCTCATTGACCAGAGCCCGTTGTGTCTCGGGCTTGCCTCATTGCCGTCAGTATCGAGCCTGCCGGAACGGGTGGCAAGCGGTCGAGGCTTAGGATAAACGCCAGGGAGTGGCTACCGGAATCCTCGCAAACGGCGCTGCCGCAAGTGCGAAGTGCGGCGCGGTCTCGTCTCGCGTCGGCCGTTAACTGTTGTTGGCCGGCTTGGCGGGCTTGGTCGCGGCCTTGGGCTTGGCGGGCTTGGTTGCCTCGCCGCTCACCGCAGGCTTTGCCACCGCATCGGGCTTGGCTGCGGCATGCTTGGTGCCGGCCGGCTTGACTGCGGACTTGCCGTCGGCCGGCTTGGCGGCCGCCACCGGCTTGGCATCGGGCTTCGCCGCCGCCGTCTTGGCATCCTTCGGCTTGTCTGCTGGCTTGTCTGCCGCGTCGGGCTTTTTGGCGACGCGCGACTTCTTGCCACGCGGCTTTGGCGTGGCCTGCTGGTCGGCATCGGCCGCGACCGCCGCGATCAGGGCGGTCCCGGTGCGGGTCGGACCGGTATACACCAGCACGGGCTCGGCCGCCGCCGGGGCCGAGGCCATCAGCTCGGAGGCCTTCATCAGGGGCGGCTGAAGCCCGGCCGTGAAGAAGGTGACCTGGGCTTCGCCGCCCGTGGCCGAGGCGGACCCGGACGTGCCGCCATTGGTCGCGATCAGCGCGTCGTCATCGTCGCTGGCCGGCCGCTTGCGATGGCCGCCGCACATGTCGTCACGCAGGTTCGGCGGCGAGGCGTCGACCGGCACCAGCTTGTCGACCGTGCCGAGCGAGGGCCGGAGCCAGGTGAGATTGTCTTGCGAGAAGCCGCGCTCCAGCAGCTGCGCTGCTTTCACCGCGCGCGCGGTCCCGGAGTTGGCGCCCAGCACGACGGCGATCAGCCGGCGGCCGTTGCGGGTGGCCGATGCGACGAGGTTGTAGCCGGAGGCGCAGATGAAGCCGGTCTTGAAACCGTCGGCGCCGGGATAGCGGCCGATCAGCTTGTTGAAATTGCCGGTGACACGCTTGCCGAAGCGGATAGCCGGAATGTGCACGAAATACTCGTACTCGGGCAGGTCGCGCAGGAACGAGCGCGCGAGAATGCCGAGATCCCGCGCGGAGGTGATCTGTCCGTCGGCGGGCAGGCCGTTCGGATTGACGTAGCTTGTCTGCGTCATGCCGAGCTTCTGCGCGGTGTCGTTCATCAGCGCCGAGAAGCCGTCGATCGAACCGCCGACGCCTTCGGCGAGCACGACGGCCATGTCATTCGCCGATTTCACCATCATCATCTTGAGTGCGTTGTCGACGGTAAGCTGCGTTCCCGGTCGAAACCCCATCTTCGAGGGCGACTGCGAGGCTGCCGTCGGCGACACCGTGAGCAGTGTGTCGAGTGTGAGCTTGCCGTCCTTGACCGCCTTCAGCGTCACATAGGCGGTCATGATCTTGGTGACGGAAGCCGGATACCAGGGAATGGTCGCGTTTTCCGCCTGCAGCACCTTGCCGCTATCGGCCTCGATCAGGAGCAGCGCTTCGGCGCTCGCCGCGCGCGGCACGAGCAATGCGCCGCATGCGAGTGCCGCGGCGAGCAGGTTGAACAAGGATTGACGAAGCAGCGGGCGAAGAGCGTGCACTATCCGATTCCGGTCCTTGGAGACCCGCCGGTTCCGGTCGGCTCTCGTGATCTGATGTTCGGTTCTGAAATCCAGCGCCGCCGCTTGCGGCGCCGCAAACCTATACCGGCTGGTGCGTCGGGAATAGGGGCATCAGCGGGGTATTCCGCAATGAAATGGGCCGAATTTCGACGATACGATGGGGACTTGCCAAGGCTTGCTAAGGCGATTTGGCGGCAGTCGCAGCAGCCTCAGCCGCTGTCACGCTGGCCCGTGCGTTCTCCTGAACCATGAACTGGGCCCTGGCGAGGTCGGCGAAATGGCCGCCTTTGGCCACGAGTTCATCAAAAGTTCCGCTTTCGATCACACGCCCGTTCTCGAATACCAGGATGCGCGTGGCATTGCGGATGGTGGAGAGACGGTGGGCGATCACGAAGGTGGTGCGGCCCTTCATCACTTCGTCGAGAGCGGTATTTACCTTCGCCTCGGTGACGGCGTCGAGTGCGCTGGTCGCCTCGTCCAGGATCAGGATCGGCGGATCCTTCAGCAGTGCACGGGCGATCGACAGCCGCTGGCGCTCGCCGCCGGACAGCATGCGGCCGCGCTCGCCGGCATTGGTCTCGAAGCCGCCGCTGCGCTCGATGAATTCGAGCGCCTGCGCACGCTCCGCCGCCTTGCGCATCTCGGCCTCGGTAGCATCAGGCTTGCCGACGCGCAAATTCTCCGCGATCGAGCGGTTGAACAGCAGCGCCTCCTGAAAGACCACGCCGATGTTCCGCCGCAGCGATGTCAGCGTCACCCCGCGCACGTCCATGCCGTCGATCCTGATGAAGCCGGACTGCGGATCGAAGGCGCGATGCAACAGCGCAATCGCGGTGGATTTTCCGGCGCCGGTCGCGCCGACCAGCGCGATGGTCTGGCCGGGAAGCGCGGTGAAGGAGAGATCCTCGACCGCCGGCCGCTTGCCGTCATAGGAGAAGGTGACGTCGTTGAATTCGACGAGGCCGGAGAGCCGACCCGCATCGATCGCGTCGTGCCGGTCGTGCACCGCAGGCACCGCATCGAGCACGTTGAAGAACTCGCGCAGGCGCGGGGCTTCCATGAACACGTTGTTGATGAAGCTCACGACCTGCTCCAGCTTCTGGATCAGAAGCGTCGCGAAGCTCACGAACATCACGATCTCGCCGACCGAGGTCAGCCCCTGGTCGTGCAGCGCGATGCCGAAAGCGAAGATCGCGAGCACCGTGATCGTGGTGGAGGCGCGCGTGATGACGGTGACGAGCGCCCACCACGACAGCACCGGCATCTGGGCTGCAAGCAATTGGTCGGCAACGGAGCGCAAACCCTGTACCTCGGATTCGACGCGGACGAAGCTCTGCACCAGCGCGACATTGCCGAGCGCATCCGAAGCGCGTGCGGAGAGCTCGCTGTATTGCTCTTCGACGTCCATCTGCATGCCGAATGTCTTGCGCACCACGAAGGTGGTCAGCGCGGTGAAGACGATGCAGAGCACGAACAGCAGGATTGCAAGCCGCCAGTTGAGGTAGAGCGACAGCGGCAGCAGCACCACGACTGAGAGGATCGCAGCAAAATGCTCGCGGAAGAAGCCCAGCCACAGCCGCCACAGCGCATCGGTGCCGTTGAGCATGACCTTCATCAGCCGGCCCGAATGGGTGCCGGAGTGGAAGGTCAGCGGCAGTTGCAGGATGTGCTCGAAATAATCCGTCAGGACCGCTTGCCGCTGCCGGTGGGAGAGCCGGTCGGCCTGCAACGCCACGAGCGCGCTGCAGGCGATGGTGAACAGCCCGAACGCGACCCATGCAACCAGGAACGGCCAGGCCGAGTTGGAGCCTGCGACCGTTTTGCCGGAGAGCACGTCGACGATCCGGCCGAACAGCACCGGCTCGGCGAATTGCGAGCCCGCAAGCAGGAGATTGACGATCGCGAGCATCCAGCCCAGCCGTGCCTCCTTGCCGAGCAGCTCGAGAACGCGGGTGTAGAGGCGGAGAATGGGCATGGGCGAGGAGCTCGGGCGGCTGGAACGGAGTGAGCCGATACTCTAATCAGGGATCGGCTGCGAGATATAGCGGAAGCTGTCGGTTTTGCTCAGTTGATCAACCGCCCTGCGAGCGGCGGCAGGAAGCCGCCGTCGAAGATGTCGCCCGCCGCCGGCCGTTTGCGGAATTTGAAATCCTGCCCGATCTGGTCGATCGCGCGATCCATGCGCGCCGGGTCGATGTCGCCGAGGCCGTTGCGACGGACCTCGTCGGTCAGGATGTTGTCGACGAGGACGGTGCGCAGGCGCTCCAGCTCAAGATCGCGGTCGCCGTCCTCAATGCGGCTCGCGGCTTCGTCCGCCGCGCGCGCCGGGTCCTTGACGGTCGCGTTGATGCCGGCGATCAATGCGCGAACGAATCCCTTCACGCTGTCCGGCCTGGACGCGGCGAAAGCCGGGTTGACCACGACGGCAAAGCCATAGGCCTCGCAACCATAATCGGCATAGCGAAGCGCGACGAGATCGCCGCCTGGCACGCCGCGGTCGCGCAGGTTCACTGCCGAGAGATAGCTGAAGCCGGCGACGGCATCGACCTGTCCCGCGGAGAGGATCGGCTCGCGCACCGCGGCGCTGATCTTGTGGAATTTTACGTGAGCCGTGTCGATGCCGTTCTGCTGCGCCAGCGCCGGCCACAGCCGCATCGACAGATCGCTATCCGCGACGCCGACGGTCTTGCCGTCCAGGTCGGGCAGGAGGTGGATGCCGCGGCTCCTGCGGGCGACGATCGCGTAGGGTGCGCGGTTGAACAGCACGAACACCGCCTTGACCGGTGTCGCATCCTTGTCGCGGAAGCGGATCAGCTCGTTGATGTCGACGAGCCCGAGCTCGCTGTCGCCCTTGGCGACGCGCGCAAGCGCCTCCGGCGATCCAGCCGCGCTGCTGAAGGAGACGTTGAGACGTTCGGCGCTAAAGCTGCCGTCTTTTGCGGCAAGAAAAAGCGGCGCCATGCTCGCATCGATCGGGCGGTCGAAGGTGAAATGGATCGCAATGGAGGGCACGACGGTCTCGGCCGCGGTAGCATCGCGCGCAGTCAGCGCCGCAAGCAAGATTGCAAGGGCCGGCAGGTAGCGAATGGCAATGGTCCTGAATCCGAACATCAGTTGCGCCGGTCCTGCATTGTGGTTCGTGACGCTCGCAGCGCCGGCGGGCGTCGCAGTCTGTTTGCGTCAACATGAACGGCGGATGAGCGGCGGTTGCGTCACGATCACGCAACCCCGTTCAGCTTGTGTTGGGGTTGGGGAACCCAACATGGGATGCGGGTGTTTGAGAGACACGAGCCTGTCATCAGGCACCATTCGAGGTCCCAAGGAGGGTCCAGGACATGTTTGACAGATTTTCAGGATTTGCCGGCCGTAAGGCCGTTCTCGCTACCGCCGCGGTGCTGGCGCTGACCGCAATGACCCCGACCGCTTCATACGCGGGCGGCCGCCATTGGCATGGTGGCGGCGGCGCGGCCTTTGCCGGCGCGGCCATTGCCGGTGCTATCGGCACCGGCCTCGCAATCGCCGCGACCCGCAATGCCTACGCCTATGACGACGGCCCTTATTATGGCGGTCCCGCCTATTACAGCGGCCCTGCCTATTACGGTGATGGCCCGTATTACGGACCCGGCCCGAACTACCAGTATCAGCGCTACGGCGGCACCGCTCCGTCGGAGCTTTGCGGCCAAGGCTACCACACCAACTGCTACTAGGTTTGGCCGCAAAAGGTTGACCACAAACGGGCCGTCGTGCTTGCCGCGGCGGCCCATTTTGGGCTTTTACTATCGCGCGTTAACGCGCTCGCCATGGGTTTAGAGTAGTTTCGAGTACCATGAGTGATTCGCTTGAGCGGCTATATCTGGCTGTGCTCGCGGCCAGGGACCTTGATCCGGCAACATCGCGCACCGCGCGGCTGTTTCAGCGCGGCCCGTCAAAAATGGCGAAGAAGCTGGCTGAAGAGGCTATCGAGGTCGTCATCGACGCGGTCAACGGCGATAGCGAAGCCGTGATCCGGGAAAGCGCCGATCTACTCTACAATCTGACCGTGCTCTGGGCCTCGGCCGGCGTGCGCCCCGAGGACGTCTGGCGCGAGATGACGCGGCGTGAAGACATGCTCGGCATCGCCGAGAAGCTGCCGAAGTCGGCGATGAAGCTGCCCAAAGTTGCGTCACCGCGGGTCGCCGCCAGGCGGCCTATCGTCGCGCTCGAAGGCCGCGCCGCGCGCAAGCGCCACTAATATTGGCACAAATCGGTCTCATCCCGGCCATGGACAAATCCGTCCCATGGTGCTTCATCGCGGCGCCATGCTGAAACGTATCTACGACTGGTGCATCGACGCCGCTCACAAGCCTTACGCGCTCTGGATCATGGGCGCCGTGGCTTTCGCTGAAAGCTCCTTCTTTCCCGTCCCGCCGGACGTGATGCTGATCCCGATGTCACTGGCGCGCCCGCAGCGCGCCTGGGTCTATGCGGCGATCTGCACTGCGACGTCGGTGGTGGGTGGTCTGCTGGGCTACGCCATCGGTGCGCTGCTCTTCGACTCGGTCGGCCATTGGCTGATCGAGGTCTATGGCCTCGGCGGTAAGGTCGACGCCTTCCGCGCCTCCTATGCCGAATGGGGCGCCGTGATCATCCTGCTCAAGGGCCTGACGCCGATCCCCTACAAGCTCGTGACCATCACGTCCGGCTTTGCCGGCTACAATATCGGGCTCTTCATCCTGTGCTCGATCGTGGCGCGTGGCGGGCGCTTCTTTATCGTGGCGATCCTGCTCAACCGCTACGGCGACTGGATCCGGGTCAAGATCGAGAAGCATCTCGGATTGGTGGTGGCAATCGGCGCTGCGGTGCTCGTGCTCGGCTTTGTCGTCGCAATCAAGTTGATCTAACTCCAAGGCGCTTTGCCGCCGCGCCTCGTTCGGCTACGGTTGCCGTCATGATGCTTCGATCCGGCAATCCGGTCCTGCGGCTGGGCACGCTGACATTTGCGGTGCTTTCGCTCCTGCTCGTTGCCGGCGGCACCGGATGGCCGCAATCCGCGCCGCCGGCGCTCGGCTTGCAGGAGCAAGGACCGCAGGCCGCACCGGCGCCCTCGACAGCTCCTTCGTCGCCGCCGGCGCATGAGGAAAATCCCGGGCTGATCAACGAAATGGGCAAGCTGTTCGACAAGCTGCCGTCGATCCTGCCGCCGATCAAAAGTCCGAGCGAGACCATGAACGATTTGTCGCGCCTGGCGAAGCCGTCGACCATGGTGTCGGGGCGCGTGGCCTGTCCGGCCTCGTCGAACGGCGCGCCCGACTGCAAGCTCGCCGCCGACAAACTCTGCCAGAGCAAGGGCTACACGGAAGGCAAGAGCCTGAATGCCGATTCCGCGGAAAAGTGCTCGGCCAAGGTTCTGATCCCGGGCAGGCAACGCAAACCGGATGACTGCCGCACCGACACCTTCGTCACCAGCGCGCTGTGCCAGAACTAAGGACGTCGCGCGAGCAAGCAAGGAGCGCCCATGAGTCGCACGGAGCAGGACTTCCTCGGACAGCGTGAGATCGCCGACGACATCTATTACGGCGTCCAGACCATCCGCGGGAAGGAGAACTTCCACATCACCGGCATTCCGATGAACCAGGAGCCTTACTTCGTAAAGGCGCTTGGTTACGTCAAGAAGGCCGCCGCCATGGCCAACCGCGATCTCGGCGCGGTGGACACCAAAGTCGCGGAAGCCATCATCGTGGGCTGCGATCGCGTCATCGCCGGCGATATGATGGACCAGTTCGTCACCGACTTCATCCAGGGCGGGGCCGGCACCTCCACCAACATGAACGCCAACGAGGTGATCGCCAATCTCGCGCTGGAATCGCTCGGCTTTGCGAAGGGTGACTACCAGCACGTCAGCCCCAACGATCACGTCAACTACGGCCAGTCGACCAACGACACCTATCCGACCGCCTTTCGGCTGGCGCTGATCCTGCGGCTCGAGAGCTACATGACGGCGCTGCGTCAGCTCCAGGAGGCGTTCTTCGCCAAGGGCAGGGAGTTCGAGCGCGTGCTGAAGATGGGCCGCACCCATTTGCAGGACGCGGTGCCGATGTCACTCGGCGCCGAATTCCGCGGTTGGGGCACCACCATGGGCGAGGAGGTCGATCGAATCTCCGAGGCCCGCGCGCTGCTGCGCGAGATCAATCTCGGCGCCACTGCGATCGGCACCTCCGTCACCGCGGCGCACGGTTATCCCAAGCTCGCGGTCCGGCATCTGAGCGCGCTCACCGGCGTCGACTTCATCCTCGCCGGTGATCTCGTCGAGGCGACGTCGGATACCGGCGCCTATGTGCAGCTCTCCGGCGTTCTCAAGCGCACCGCGAGCAAGCTAACGAAGATCTGCAACGACATCCGCCTGCTCGCCTCGGGCCCGCGTGCCGGCTTCAACGAGATCAACCTGCCGCAGCTTCAGCCGGGCTCCTCGATCATGCCCGGCAAGGTCAATCCTGTGATCCCCGAGGTTGTCAACCAGACCAGCTTCCTCGTGATCGGGCTCGACACCACGGTGACGCTCGCGGCGTCCGCCGGTCAGCTCCAGCTCAATGTGATGGAGCCGGTGATCTCGTTCGCGCTGTTCTTCTCGATCCGCACCATGGAGCGCGCGGTCAACAGCCTGCGCGAGAATTGCGTCGTCGGCATCACTGCCAACGAGGAGCACACCCGCAACATGGTGCTGAATTCGCTCGGTATCGTCACGGTGCTGAAGCCGCTGCTCGGCTACAAGCAATGCGCCGAGATCGCGCGCGAGGGCTACAAGAGCGGCAAGTCGCTGCACCAGATCGTCGTGGTCGAACGCAAGCTGCTGACCCAGGAGAAATGGGACGAGATGTTCTCGTTCGAGCGGCTGATCAATCCGGATTTGCTTGCATAGGCGCCGCTCTCTCCTCCCGTCATTCCGGGCGCGCGAAGCGCGAGCCCGGAATCCATTTCGCCATTCGTGCCGAGGCCCGATGGATTCCGGGCTCGACGCTACGCGTCGCTCCGGAATGACGGAAGCAGGAATTCCGCTGCTTGGAATTGCGGTAACGGCGTCCTCCACGGCGCCAAAACGCAATACTTGACAGTGGAAAGATTGCCTTGTTGGTATGGCTCCCAACTTCGATGTGACCGCCAACAGAGGATCGTCTCGCAATGTCCATGCCTGCCTTGTTTAGGGGACGCCTGTCGATCCCCGTGATCGGCTCGCCGCTCTTCATCATCTCGGTGCCCGATCTCGTGATCGCGCAGTGCAAGGCGGGCGTGGTCGGCTCGTTTCCCTCGCTGAACGCGCGTCCGCCGGAGCTGCTTGACGAGTGGCTGGCGCGGATCACTGAAGAGCTCGCGGCCTATGACCGCGCGCATCCGGACAAGCCGTCGGCGCCGTTCGCGGTCAACCAAATCGTGCACAAGTCGAACAACCGGCTCGATCACGACATGCAGCTTTGCGCCAAGTACAAGGTGCCGATGATCATCTCGTCGCTCGGCGCGCGCGAGGAGCTGAACCAGGCCGTGCACGGCTGGGGCGGCATCGTTTTCCACGATGTGATCAACCAGAAGTTTGCGCACAAGGCGATCGAGAAGGGCGCCGACGGCCTGATCCTGGTCGCGGCGGGCGCCGGCGGCCATGCCGGCACGATCTCGCCGTTGGCATTCGTCGCCGAGACACGAAAATGGTTCGACGGCCCGATCGCGCTGTCGGGCGCGATCGGCAACGGCAAGGCGATCCGCGCCGCGCGCATTCTCGGAGCCGACTTTGCCTATATCGGCTCGGCCTTCATCGCCACCAAGGAAGCCAATGCGGTCGAGAAGTACAAGGAGATGATCGCGGGCGCGACGGCCGACGACATCGTCTATTCCAACCTGTTCACCGGCGTGCACGGCAACTATCTGAAGCCGTCGATTCTCGCCGCCGGCATGGATCCGGAGAACCTGCCGACGTCCGATCCCTCGAAGATGAACTTCGGCACCGACGCCTCCGGCGAGCGCGCCAAGCCGAAGGCCTGGAAGGAGATCTGGGGCTCCGGCCAGGGCATCGGCAGCGTCGACGGCATTCTTCCCGCCGCCGAGCTGATCGCGCGCTTCAAGAAGGAGTACGACGAAGCGATCGATCCGCCGTTGTGATCGATCTCGTGTCCCGGACGCGCTGCAGCGTGCAACGCTGCTGCGCAGAGCCGGGACCCATCGCCCAACATGGACCCCGGATCTGCAGCGCACCGCTGCGCGCTGCGCCGCGTCCGGGGAACGCCAGCAAGATCGAGTGAAGAATGACGGCCATCTACCGCGTCGACGGCAACAGCGTCATCACCAGCCCGGATGCCGCCGGCCCGTGGGACCGGCGTATGCAGCACGGTTCGGCGCCGGCCTCGCTGGTGACGTGGGCGGCTGAGCGTATTCCGACGCCTGTCGCGATGGACATCGCGCGCGTCACCATCGACCTGATGCGCCCGGTTCCGGTGGCGCCGCTCACGATCGCGACCGAGGTCTTGCGCGAGGGCCGCAAGATCCAGCTCTGCGGGATCAAGCTGCTCGCCGACGGCGTACAGGTGGTCGGCGCCACCGTGCTCAAGATCAAGCGCCAGGCGCTGACGCTGCCCGATGACATCAAGGCACTGCCGGTTACGCTGCCGTCGCCGGAGGATTCGCTGCTCGAGGACGGTCATGCCGCCACCAGCCCGTTCGTGCGATCGGTGTCGATGCGCGCCGCGCGCGGCCGCTTCGGGCAAGCCGGCGCCGGCGCGATCTGGTTTCGCGTCGACCATCCCCTGATCGCAGGCGAACCGCTCTCGCAGGCGATGCGCGCCGTGGTCGCGGCCGATTTTTCCAACGGCACCGCCTCGTCGCTCGATTTCCGCGCCTGGACCTACATCAACGCTGACCTCACCGTGAGCTTTGCGCGCCAACCGGTCGGCGAATGGATCCTGCTCGACGGCGATTCCTGGATCGGTCCAGATGGCGCCGGGCTCGCGATGTCGCGGCTGGCGGACCGGACGGGGTATTTTGGCCGCGCCGTGCAGAGCCTGGTGATCGAGAAGCGGTGAGGGGCTGCGTGAGACTGCGCCGCGGCCGGGGCAGGAGCTACCCCACCATCCGGTCCCGCCCGCTCCAGAATTCCGCGCGCAGCACCTTCTTGTCGACCTTGCCGACGCCGGTCATCGGCAATTGCCTGACGAACTGGATCTGCTTGGGCGCGTGAGCCGAGCCCTTCCGCGTTCTCACCATGTTGATCAGCTCGTCGGCGTCAGGCGTAGCGCCCTCGCGCGGCACGACGATGGCAGTGACGGCTTCGCCCCATTTCTCGTCAGGGATGCCGACGACCGCGACCATGGCCACGTCGGCGTGCTGTGACAGCACGTCCTCGATTTCCCGCGGAAAGATGTTGAAGCCGCCGGAGACGATCATGTCCTTCTTGCGGTCGAGGATGAACATGTAGCCGCGTTCGTCCCTGCGCGCGATGTCGCCGGTATGGACCCATCCGTTCCGAAGCGTCTCGGCGGTGATGTCGGGCCGCTTCCAGTACTCCGCCATCGCGTGCGGGGCGCGCACGCAGATCTCACCGACTTCGCCCGTCTTCACTTCTTGATCGTTGTCGTCGAGGATCCGGACCTCGCAGGCCGCGATCGGGAAGCCGCAGGACAGGAACAGTTCGGGCGTCCTGGGATCGTGATCCGCCTTGCGCAGCACCGAGATTGGATAGCATTCGGTCTGGCCGTAAAGCTGCGAGAACACCGGCCCGATCCGCTCGATGCCCTCGATCAAGCGGCTCGGCGACATCGCGGAGGCGCCGTAGAGCACCAGTTCGAGCGAGGAGAGCTTGGTCCTGCTCAATGCGGGATGATCGAGCAGCACATAGATCATGGTCGGCACGAACAGCGTGAAGTTGATGCGCTCGCGCGCGATCGTCGCCAGCACCGCCTCGGGATCAAAACCCTTCAGCATGTGCACGGTGCCGCCACGCATCAGGGTCGGCAGCACCTTCGTGCCGGCGACATGGCTGATCGGTGCCACCGCGAGGTAGCGCGCGCCATCGGGGATCTCGAAGTCGGCGAGGATCGCGGCCGCGGCCCCGGCATTTTCGCGATGGTAGCGCAACGCGCCCTTGGATTTTCCGGTCGTGCCACCGGTGTAATTCAGCGTGGAGAGATCGTCGGGTCCGGCGAGGCAATGCGCGCTGGCATGGCCTTCGATCTCGATCGCCTGCAAGAGGTCGACGCCATAGTCGGCCGGTCCCATGGTGAAGACCGCCTTGAGCCAGGGCGCCTGCGCGGCGAGTTCGCCGCCGCGTTCGCGGAAGGCGGCCGCATCGACCACCAGCACCTCGGCCCCGGAATCCTCGAGTTGAAACAGCTGGTCTCCCCGCGATCCCAAAGGATGCAGCCCGGTGACGCAGAGCCGCGACAATTGCGCGGCGACGCCGGCGCACCAGGTGTCGGCGCGGTTCGCGGTGAGGCAGGCGACGCGCGCGCTGGGCTGCAATCCAAGCCGCATGAACACGGCCTGGATGCGCCCGATCAGGTCGATGGTGCCCTGATAGCTCAGCGATCCGCCGGGCCAGGCGAAAGCAGTTCGGCCAGGATAGCGCGACAGTGCCCGCAGCGCCTGCGCGCAAGTCGGCGACGATGCGTGGAGCGGATCGGACATATGTTTCCTCGCTGCTTTGTCATCGGCTTCTGGCGTGCCAATGTTTATCGCGACGCTAGCACAGGGAATGCGGGATGGAACGACTAAGCCCGCGCGAGGGAGGCATGCGTGACGTCAGATCGGCTGCAACATTTCCACGGTCGTCTCGCCCTGCCGCTGATTGCCGCGCCGATGTTTCTCGTGTCGGGCGTCGAGCTCATGGTAGCGGCCTGCCGCAACGGCGTGATCGGCAGCTTCCCCAGCGCGAATTGCCGTAGCACCGAACAACTCGATGAATGGCTCACCGACATCGAAACGCGGCTGCTGCGGCACGAAGATCAAACCGGCCGCAAGGCCGCGCCGCTTTGCCCAAACCTGATCGTGCACCGCTCCAATGCACGGCTGCAGCAGGATCTCGCCGTGTTGCTGCACCACAGGCCGGAGATCGTCATCACCTCGGTCGGCTCCCCCACGCCGGTGCTGAAGCCGCTGCACGACGCCGGCGCATTGGTGCTTGCGGATGTTGCCTCGATCCGCCACGCCGAACGCGCGGCGGAAGCAGGTGCCGACGGGCTCGTGCTGCTCACTGCGGGCGCGGGCGGCCAGACCGGCTGGCTCAACCCGTTCGCCTTCGTCCGCGCGGTGCGCGCGTTCTACGATGGCATCATCGTGCTCGCGGGGGGCATCAGCGACGGCCAGGCATTGCGCGCGGCCGAAGTGCTCGGCTGCGATCTCGGCTACATGGGTACAAAGTTCATCGCGACCCACGAGAGCATGGCGGATGATCGTTACAAGCGGCTTCTGGTCGAGAGCAGCGCGGACGACATTCTGCTGACCACCGCGTTCACGGGACTTCAAACCAGCATGCTGAAGCCGTCGATCGTCGCCGCGGGTCTCGATCCCGACGATCTGCCGGCGCGCGGCGCGATCGACATCGGCAAGGACATCGACGTTACCGCACGAGAGAACCGGCCAAAGCGCTGGCGCGATATCTGGAGCGGTGGGCACTCGACATCCGGCGTGACCGATGTGCTCGCGGTTGACGATCTCGTCGCATCAACGCTCGCGGAATACCGTGAGGCGGTGGAGCGGTAGACCCGGGCCCCTTTTCCGCAAGAACCGGGAGAGGGAAGGAGATACCGTCGCATCGGTCACAGTTAATCCCGCATGGCTCCGCAGCCCCACACTTAACGGCAGATTAACCATCGATCGCCCAGAATCCCCCTCAGGCGCCAATCAGGACCGAGAGGGACAGGCGATGGACTTCGACTTTCTCAACGCCAAGACGGCGGCTTCGCTGGACGAAATTCGCATTCGCGTAGCCCATGCGCTGGCCCGCCATCCGCTGTGCCGCAACGTGCGCTTCGACATCGTCAGCGTCCCCCGCACCCGCCGGGGCGGCAATTGGACGGTGGCGCTGCAGTCGGTCGAGCCGCGTGGAGTTTGGGAGGCCTCGGAGATCGTGGCCGACATCCAGGACGCTTACGATCTGGCGCTAGCTGCCTGATTCTGTTGATCTTTCTAGGTGATGTCGCCGCAGTCCGCGCGATTGCCGCCGCGATGGCACGGTTAAGCCTTAATTTTCGCCCAGTTTCCGGGCAGTGATCACGTGGACTTGAAGCCGGTTGCGGAGAGACGTTTGTCGAAAGCCATCACCATCGTCGTGCTGACCTGCTTCCTCGTCCTCGGCGCCGCCACCACCGCCATTCTCGGCCGCGACAGCGTGCCCAGCGTCAGCGCCGAAATGATCACGCAGGCGCCGGCACCCAAGCCGCTTGCAACCAATCGGGCGGCCAAGGCTGACCGTTTGGTTCCGACGCTGGCGCTGGCCTCGGCCGCCATCGACCCGGTCCAGGTTCCGGCCGACAAGCTCTCGCAAATGCCCGTGCTGACCGAACCGCTGCGCCAGGCGTTTGCCGCCGCCACGCCATCCGATTTCCCGATGCCCAAGGCGAGCGTGAACGAGGCTCCGGCCGCTGCAGAGATTCCTGCCGTCGAAGTCCCGGCCAAGCCGAAGGTCGTTGCCAAGCCGCAGCCGCAGAAATCCTATTCGCTCCTGTCCGACGTGCAGATCGCGGGCATCAGGGACCGTCTGAAGTTGTCGTCGTCGCAGGAATATTACTGGCCCTCGGTCGAAACCGCGCTGCGCAACGTCGTCCGCAAGATCTCGGCAAACAAGCTGTCCAATCCGAACGTGCAGGGCGTGCCGATCGATCCCAATTGCGACGAGGTCCAGCAGTTGAAGTCGGCCGCGATGCCGCTCCTGTTCCAGCTGCGTGACGACCAGAAAGAGGAAGTGCGCAAACTCGCCCGCATCATCGGGCTCGAGAAGGTCGCGCAGCAGATCTGACGCGCAAGTTCCTTCCGGAACTGCGCCTGTATCGGGAACATCAGGCAATCGAGAAGCGTTGCCCGCTCCAAAGAGGGAGTGGACCAATGCGCGCCTCGACAGCCTATTTCGTCGGTGCAGGAACCATCGTCGCAGCCATCGCCATTGGTCTCGGCGGCGGCATTGTCGCCGGCAATATCATGAATCCGGTCTCGCCCAAGCAGGGGCCTGATACCAGCAAGATCGCGCAGCGCGCTGACGCCAAGCCCGCCACGACGGACGCGCCATCCGAGCGCCTGCAATATCTCACCGGCTCGCAAGCATTCGGCGCCATGGTCGCCGCGCCAGCGCAGGCCGAAGCCAAATCCGACGCCAGATCCGACGCGAAGGCCGAGTCCAAGCCTGAGGCAAAGTCCGAAGCGGTGAAGCCCGACACGCAGACCACTCAAGCCAACGCTGAACAGCCAGCGCAACAGCCTTCGCAAGCGGCCGCGGTGGAGCCCCCGAAACCGCCACCGGCGTCGCCTCCGCAAGTCGCAAAGCCTGCCGAGCGACAGGCATCGACAGAGCCGTCATCCGACAACGCCTATGCCAAAGCCAGGGATTCTGACGTCAAGCGCGCCACGTCTGAACGGCGCCGGACGGAGCGCCGTGAGCGCTGGGCCGAGCGCCGTCATTACGATTTCCGCGAGCCGCGTGGTATGCGCGACCGCACCGATTGGGACGACGTCGCGCGCAACATCCGCGAAGATGCCGATGCACGCGACGTCCCGAGCCGGCCGCACGGCGGTTTTCCGCAGATCAGGCTATTCGGAGACGACGATTAGCGTCCATCCTCTATGACCGGCGCATCGACGTCTATGGCCTGACGGCATTGGCGCCGGCGAGGTTTGTGCTGTGGATGGCGAGCACTTACCCGCCGTGTGACTCCACGACCTTGCGGCAGCCGTCGGAAAGCTTCGACTTGTTCTCGCGCAGGCAGGCATTCATCTGCGGCGGCTTGCCGATGTGTTCGGCGCAGAATTTGCTCGCGTCGCTTCGGCAGGTCATCTGCTCCTGCGGCGTCGGACCCGATTGTGCAGCGGCGGTCTGGGCGGTAGCGGCGAGCAGCAGCACGGCAAGAACCGAAATCTTCATAAAACACCTCCTTGGGAATGTCATTGGTCCCGCCTGGGATCAAGCGGGCCGAACCATCTCGCGAGCCCCGGGCGCAGGTCCATGCCATGTTCATGGCATCGGCCAGCCCGTCCCGCCGCCGTACCCCCATTTTCATGGCATGTATCAGCGCGCCGTCTTTTGTCATTCAGGCTGCACGTCGGCTGCGAGACCCGGTGATTGCATCGGGACGCCGAACGGGAAGCAGGAGAGCAAGATGTCGAAAAGAGCGGGAGCGCTGAGCGCCGGGCTGACGATTTTGGCGCTGGCAGGTGCGGCGATGGTTTCGTTGGGCACGAGCCCGGCGCAGGCGGTGGTCTATTGCAAGACGGTCGGCATACCCAAGGGTTGCGTGGTGCGGCCGACAGCGGCAGTGGTGGTTGCGCCGGCCGCCGCGGTCGCGGTCGCGACACCCGGGGTCGGTGCGCCCGGCGTCGGCGTGCGTGCGGGCACGCCGATGAATCGCGGTGGTCCGGTCAATCGCGTCGGCGTGCGCTGAGAAAGACAAAAGAGTTCGGGCGAAGGAGCATTGCGGACGAACCCCCCGTCCTCCGCAGGCAAATCATCCGGCCCGTCCCTCTCTCCGCGCGTCCCACACGTTCGGAGAGGGGGCTTTTCAGCCGACGGCGGCACCGCTGTCGGGGAAAATCTGCGGCAATTGCAGCCGCACGCGCGTGCCTGAGGAATCCGAACCGAGATCGAGCATCGCCCCGCAGCGCGCGGCACGGCTCCTCATGTTGCGAAGGCCCCGCGCGGTCTGGCTCGCGTCGGTGGCTCCGCCGCTGCCGACCGGCGCAGAACCGTTCGCAAAGCCCTTGCCGTCATCCGCGACCTTGATCACACCGTACGGTCCCTGACCTTCGTCGACCGTCTCGATGGTGACCGCGATGCGGCGGGCCTCTGCGTGCTTGACCGCATTGGTCACGGCCTCGTCGAGGATGCGCACGATCTGGATGACATGCCATGGCCTGAGCTCGGGATGCAGCGGTAGCCCCTGCGGCGTGGCCACGTGCCAGTCGAGTGCGATGTCGTGCGGTCGCAATTGCGCGGTCGCGCGCTCGCGCCAGGAGCCGAGTGCGAGCATCAGGTCGCCGCCGATGTCGTCCATGGAATCGATGACGAGGCGGAGGTCCTTCAGCGCCGCACGGGCGGCGTCGGTGATGGTCGCGCCCTCGTGCCCGCGCTCGGACAGTGCCACGATGCTGATGAGCTGGCCGCCGAGGCCGTCATGCAGGTCGCGCATCAGCCGCGTGCGCTCATTGGCGAGCGCGGCGGCCCGTGCACGCTCCTCCTCGCGGGCAAAGCTCGCCTTCAGCCGCTCCTCAGCCTCGCGTACGCGCGTCACGAGCTGGTCGGCAAAGCTGTCGACCTGGTTCAGCGCGCGCGCGAACCGCCAGGTCAAGCCGGCGCCGATCGCGACCAGCATCGCCGAATAGGACAGGCGCGAGAGGAAGATGCGCTCGTTGGTCACGATCTCGAACACCGACAGCATGTCGTGGACCCAGCAGATCAGCACGATGGTCACCGCGCAGCCGAGCGTGAAGCTTGCCGCGTCCTGCCGCCGCACCACCGCGGCAGCGGTGACGCAGGCCATCAGGAGCAGGCAGAGACCGACGGTGGGAATGCCAAGCAGGAGAAACAGAATGCGCGGCAGCGGCGGGCCGGCGATCAGTCCGACACCGAACACGACGAGCCCCGGTGCGAACAGCAGCATGCCGTAACGCGGCCAGCGCCAGCCGAAGAACAGCACGCCGAAGACGACGACCAGGGCGCTCTCGATCGGTGCGGACGCGAGCAACACCGCGGCGAGCCGGGACGTGTTGACGGGGGGCACCGGTGGCGGCGCGAAGGCCTGCACCACGCCGAGTACCATCGCCACGGCGAGGACGCCGTAAACCGGCTCGCGGCGGCGCATCAGCCACATGATCGCCAGGATGACGGCGAGGATCGACTGCCAGGCGGAGAACACCACGGGCAACGTGACGAACATCAGCGTGCGTGTCTCGTAGGCCGGCCGCAAGGCCGCATCCGGGCCGACATAGACGGTGTCGAGAAAGCCCTTGAGCGGTCCCCAAACCAACAGCCGCACCGTGATCTCGTTCGCGCCCTCGCGCAGCAGCGAGGACGGGATTGACGCGATCTGGGGAGTGTTGCGGTCGGGCCGGTTGGCGTTGGCATCGCGTCGGGAATCCAGGATGACGACGCCGTTGATTGCGACTTCCACCGCGTTGCTGAAGCGCGGCAGGAATACCGACCATCCCGACGCCACGTCGCCGCGGCGGAACGTGAAGGTGCCGGTGTAGAGCGGCGGGTCGGCCAGGGAATAGCGTGACGACGTGAAATGCGGCAGCGTCACCGGACGTGCCACGCCGTCCTCGCGCAGCGAGAATTCGCTCAGGGCAAAGTCGTCGGGGTCGCTGGGCTGGAGCAGCCGCAGCCCGAGGACGGTCGCGACAACTATGAGCGCCTGGAGCAGCAGATAGGGTACGAGGCGCGAGACCAGCAGCCGGCGCCGCGCGGGTTTGACCGGTGCCTTGGCCGCGATCTCGCTCACAGCTTGATCAGGCCCTGCTGCACCGCTTCGAACACCGCTTCGCTGCGGGTGTGCACTTCTAGCTTGCGATAGATGTTCTTGATGTGGCCGGGCACGGTCTGCCGGGACAGGCCGAGATGGCTCGCGATCTCGGCGTAGCTGAAACCTTTGGCGATGCCCCAGAGGATGTCGATCTCGCGCGGGGTGAGCCTTGCGGTGTTGAGCGCGGGACCAGGCGGAGGCTCGGCCGCATTCTGCGCGGAACCTTGCGTTCTGCGCACGATGAAGCGGGCGATCGAGGCCGAGATCGGCGAATGGCCGGCGACCAGATCGCGCACGGTGGTGGCGATATCAGTGGGGAACGCATCCTTCAGGAGATAGCCGGTGGCGCCGACCGTGATCGCGGAGATCACACTCTCTTCGTCGCCGAGCGCCGAGATCACCATGATCTCGGTGTCGGGAAAGCGTTGCCTTGTCTCGCGGATCAGCTCGACGCCGTGGCCGTCGGGTAGCCGCAGATCGGTGAGCAGCACGCGCGGTGCCCGCTCGCCGAGCCCGGCGCGGGCCTCTGCGAGCGTGCCGGCGCTGCGCACCTCGTAGCCGGCCTTGACCAGCGCGTCGTGGAGCCGCCAGCAGGTCGGCGCGTCGTCCTCGACGAGGAGGATGGTGATGGCCTCACCCGTCTCGCCCTGTTCGGTCATGATCATCGCCCTGCACCGCGTGTCCCCCGCGGCGCACGGCCAAGTTTAGCCGCGGTGCCGGCGCCGCGACACCCATAATCATGGGGGCGCATTGTCACTCTTCCGCACCCTCGCGGACGCCGCCTACCGCTTTGCTGCGGCCGATAGCGTCGGCGGCGCGGGCAGACGCTGCACCCTGACCCGCGCCGTGCCGGCGTTGCTCGCCCTGGGTTGAGAGCTGGTGAGATCCTCGCGTTCGCCCAGGATGGCCCCCCTCTACGAAGTCTCTCCCCGCGGCGGCGGATATCGCCGGGCCAGCGCCGACAACGGCAAGTGTCGCTCGCCCTCCGGCAGCTCCAGATAGGCGAGCACGAGCGGCCGTTTCCAGTCACCGACGCCGAAATCCATCGTCATCCATTTCTGCGGTTCGGGGCCCTCGAGGCCGCGCACCCAGACGAAATAGCGGGGGAGATCGTCGGCTTCCGTTTCGGTCGCGCGTCTCCTAGCCATCAAAGCTGCTCGCTGTATCGCTACCTGCTGCCACACGATATAGGGACCGGCCCGGCGAAGTCGAACCGCCGAGCGTGGGCGTGCCGGAAGCACGCGGTCCTCTGGCGAAGTGTCCCAAGGATGCGGACGCGAGCCGTACGGCCGGCCGCTCTCGTCACTGCCAGAGTTCGCAGGCCGCAACCCGGTTGATGTCCGCGAGCCGGCGGCTGGTGTCGCCCTCGAGGTCGAGGCTTGCGACCAGCGTCAGCAGGCGATGATAGGCGTCGTCAGCGACCTCGACGGGCAGCGGAGCCTCATCGAACGTCTCGACATAGCTGCCGACGAGGCCGCTCAACAGACGGCACAGGCCGCGCTGTTCGGGGTCGTCGCGGCCGAGCGTCTCGAGCTTTTGCTGAAAGATCCGGAACGTCCGCAGGCCGTGGTGCTGTTGCAAAAGCCAAGTGTGCAGGTCGTTCATCTGAGCTCCTTCGAGTTGCGGAAGAAGCTACCGGTTTATACAGGCGGGATGTGACGATTGCTAGGGAGGGGGAGGGACTGGACGCGTTGACCCAGTCCGCTAGCCTCCGCGAGGAAGCTCCGATTTGATCTTTCGATACCGTCCTTCTAGCCTCACGGTAACGTCTCCCTCGCACGGGTGGTGCGAACGCAAGGGTTTGTTCAGTGAGGATTCTGATCGTCGAGGACGATGCCGCCATGGCGCGGGGCCTTGCCGAGCGGCTCAAGCTGTCCGGGTTCGCCGTCGATATCGAGTCTGACGGGGCTTCGGCGGCGCAGACCGCCTTGCTGGAACCCTACAGCCTCATCATCTTGGACATCAACCTGCCGAACGTGTCAGGTTTCGGCGTCCTGCACAAGATACGGCAAGCCGGGTCGACCGTTCCGGTCATGATTCTGACTGCCCGTTACGCGACCGGCGATAAGGTCAGCGGCCTCGATCTCGGCGCCGACGATTATCTCTCCAAGCCATTTGATATCGCCGAATTTGATGCCCGCGTTCGTGCGCTCGTGAGAAGGGGACAGGGGCTTCCCAATCCAACCTTGATCTGTGGCCCGCTCGCGTTCGACCGCGCCGCGGGCACGATTACACTGAGCGGCCGGCCGCTTGAATTGCGACGGCGCGAGTTTGCCGTGCTGGAGGTGCTGATGACCCGCGCCGGCAAAGTCGTCTCCAAGGAGCGCCTGATCGCGGAGGTGTTTGGCTTCGACGAGGCGGTAGCGCCGAACGCGGCGGAACTCTATGTTGGTCGCGTTCGCCAGAAACTCGGTCCCGACGGGCCGCGGATCCGCACCGTCCGCGGGCTAGGGTATCTGCTGGAGGTATAGTGATCGCCACCTGGCGGCCGTCGTTGAGGCGAACACTCCTCACCAATCTGGTGGCGCCCGCCATTGTATTGGCGATGGTGCTTGGAATCGGCGGTATGTTGCTGATTCAGCGGGTTGTCCAGACAGTCCATGACCGGTTGCTCGATGGGTCGATTCTCGCCATCGCCGAACGTGTCGGCGTGGAAGATGGCGAACTGACCGTCGACTTGCCGCAGGTTGCGCTCGGCATGCTGGAGAGCCAGTCGCACGATAGCATCTATTACAGCGTGACTTATCTTGGCGAATTGATCACCGGTTACAAGGATCTTCCGCTCGCAGGGTTCGATCGATTGAAGGCTGGCGAAACCGGACATCGCGATGGCGCGTATCGCGGCAAAACGGTTCGTATCGGCGCGCAGGCGCGGCAGGTCTACGGCAGGCCAGGGCTGGTCCTCGTCGCAGTGGCCGAAACGGTGCAGGCGCGCCGCGTCGTCGAACGTGAAATGCTGATCGGACTGGCGATGCTCGAGGCCGGCTTGATTAGCCTCATCGGTTGCCTCGGCTGGTACGCGGTCGATCGAGGCCTGAGGCCGCTTGGCGAACTCAAACAAGAAATCGACGCGCGCGGCATCCAGGGCGGTCCAAATCTCAGTCCGCTTGACCTTTCCCGGGTGCCGCAGGAAGCTTTAGCACCGGCGCTCGCGGTAAATTCCCTGCTACAGCGGCTGGATCTGGCCATTGGACTGGTGCGCCGATTCACCGCCGATGCCTCGCATCAGATGCGAACGCCGTTGGCGATATTGCGAACGCATCTCGATCTGGTGCGACGCCTGGGGTCGGAGACGCCGGCGGGCCAATCTGCCCTCGACGAGGTCGATAACGCCATCAACCGCCTTGAACGGCTGCTCGAGCAGCTCGTGACACTGGCTCGGGTCGACGAGCAGAACATTGCGCAACCGGCCGCGGAGAACGTTGACCTGAACGAGGTCGCCTTCAATGTCCTGTCGGAGCGTGCCCCACAGGCGTTCGCGCGCGACATCGACGTCCAGTTCGATCGATTTGACGGTCCCGCGGTCATCGCCGGCAATACCGTCCTGATTGGCGAATTGCTGGCAAACCTGATCGACAATGCCATCCGCTACAACCGACCCGGCGGGTTGGTCCTGGTTCGCGCGGTTGTTGACGCCACGACCGCGCGGATTGAAGTCGAGGATACCGGTCCGGGAATTCCGGAGGCCCATCTGGCCCGTGTCTTCGAACGCTTTTATCGGATTCCGACGGCGAACGGCCCTGAGGGTAGCGGCCTTGGACTGGCCATCGTGAAAGCGTTGTCGGACCGTCTCGGGGCTCAAATCGTGCTTGCACCTGGCCCGGAAGGCCGGGGCCTGCGGGTTTCCGTGAGCTTTCCTCTTGCCAAGCGTGATGGTGAAAGCTCAAGTTGAGGCCTGATTGTGCGCCGCTGTAGAAGTGGCTGCAGTCCTGAACAAACTAAAGTCCGCAAAGCGGCTCATGGACGAGGAAGCGTCACGATGGAGGCTGCCAAAGCCTTGGCCTTGTGCGTTGGAATCCTGCTGGCGTGGCCTGCCATGTCGGAGCAGGCGCAGCTCGGCCCTCTCAAAAGACAAGCATCCGCTACCGCCGGAGCTCGAGAGCAACTCAACATCGTATCGACGACCCAGGACGCGGACGTCGCCGACTTGCTTGCCGATTTCCGGGCAGGTCATCCGGACATCGAGATCGTCCATACAAAGATCAACTCGAACGAAATCTACAATCAAGTCGTGGATCCCTCGACCTCCAGCGCAGCACCCGGAGACATTGTCTGGAGCTCCGCGATGGATCTGCAGATCAAGCTCGTCAATGACGGCTATGCCCAACCCTATGTCTCGAAGGAAATTGCGCATATCCCGGATTGGGCAATCTGGAAAGACGAAGCCTATGCCATCACGGCGGAGCCGATTGTCATTGTTTATAACAAGAACCTCGTCGCGGAGGGCGATGTTCCCCGAACCCGCGCGGATCTGAAGAGCCTTCTGAGCCGGAAGCCCGATACCTATCGGGGCAAGATCGCAACCTATGACCCGGAGCAGAGTGGGACCGGTTTCCTGTTCATCACGCGCGATGCCGGAATCACCAGGACAACGTGGGATTTGGTCCGTGCCTTTGGCGGCGCCGGTATCAAGCTTTACTCGACCACCGGAACGGTGCTTGATCGAATTTCATCCGGCGAACATCTGATCGCCTACAATATGATAGGTTCTTACGCGATCGAACGGGCCAAGGAAGATGCCTCTATCGGAATCGTGTTTCCTGCCGACTACATCACCTTGATGTCGCGAATAGCCTTCATACCTGTCACTGCGCCGCACCCGGAATCCGCGAAACTGTTTCTTGATTACTTGCTTTCGGAGCGCGGCCAGAAATTTCTCCTGGCCCGGTCGGTTGGTCCTGTGCGCCTCGGTCTCGGCGCACAAGGCGTGATACCTGCGGATCGCAGCGGCGCGGTCAAGCCGATCCATATTGGTGCAGAATTGCTCACCTATCTCGATCAGTCGAAACGAGCGAGCTTTCTCAAAGAGTGGCGCCGCGCATTGCAGGATCGATAGAGATCCAGGGATTTGGATTTCAAACGGAATAACATCCGAGAGAAATCCCCATATCTGCCGGCTCGCCAAGCGCGCCGTCTTCACCTCCGGCTTCGACCAAATTTCCTGCAGGGTGCATCAGCGACAGGTTGATGACAGGCAGCTGATATACGGTGAGGCAGCCTAGCTTGAACGATAGCGCCTCGCGTATCGGTCAATCCGGCCGCGATCAAGTTTGCAACACCTGCCTGACAGGTGAACAAGACAAAGAATCACAAACGATAAAAAGGGAGGACGGCATGACGGCTAACACCGGACAGTCGAAGCTTGGCATGGTGCTCCGCGTCACCAGTGGCAACTTTCTTGAGATGTTCGATTTCTTTCTGTCGGGCGTCTACGCGTCGTACATCGCCAAAGCATTCTTCCCGCTCGAAAATGAATACGCGTCACTGCTGCTGACCTTTGTCGCGTTTGGCGCAGGCTTTCTGATGCGTCCGCTCGGCGCCATCATCCTCGGCGCCTACGTGGATCGGATCGGGCGGCGCCAAGGCCTGATCGTTACATTATCCATCATGGCTGCCGGAACGGTGCTCATCGCGTTCGTGCCAAGTTACGCAACGATTGGCATCTTGGCCCCGATCCTCGTCTTGATTGGGCGCCTGCTGCAGGGCTTCTCGGCTGGCGTCGAGCTTGGTGGTGTTTCCGTCTATCTCTCGGAAATGGCCACACCGGGAAAGAAGGGTTTTTACGCCAGCTGGCAATCGGCTAGTCAACAGGTCGCGATCATCGTCTCGGCCTCGCTGGGGTTTGCTCTGAATGCATGGCTTGCACCGGCGCAACTTAACGATTGGGGCTGGCGCATTCCGTTCTTCATCGGCTGCCTGATCGTTCCTTTCGTGTTCTTCATTCGACGCTCGCTGCAGGAAACCGATGAATTCCTGGCGCGGAAGCATCATCCGACACCCCGCGAGATCTATCGCTCCATCCTCGCAAACTGGAGCGTTGTTCTTGCCGGGATGATGATGGTGATCATGACCACGGTGTCGTTCTACCTCATTACCGTCTACACGCCGACATTCGGCAAATCGGTCCTCAAACTCACCGCGGCCGACGGCCTGATCGTGACGATTTGCGTGGGAATATCGAATTTCATCTGGCTTCCCATCATGGGCTCGTTGTCCGATCGGATTGGTCGTCGGCCGATCCTCATCGCCTTTTCGACTTTGGCATTTCTGACTGCATATCCCGCGCTTTCCTGGTTGGCCGCAGGCCCGACGTTCCCGAAGATGCTGACGGTCCTGCTTTGGTTGTCGTTCATCTACGCCAGCTACAACGGCGCGATGATCGTCGCATTGACCGAAGTCATGCCGGTAGGCGTACGAACGTCGGGATTCTCCCTCGCATATAGTCTGGCAACGACGTTCGGAGGGTTTACGGCAGCGATCTGCACCTGGCTGATCGCTGCCACTGGTGACAATGCATCGCCGGGATATTGGATGAGCGCGGCAGCGCTCTGTGGTCTGGCCGGGACGTACCTCGTTTACAGGCCGCAGGAACGACGCGCGCTATCCGGCGCTAGTTCGGTTGAGACGGCGATAGGGACGTGACCACCAAAGTGCTCGATGATTTCGACCGTCAACGAGCAAGCACAGTCCCCGAATAATAGCATCGAAGGAAATTGCCGATGAGCGTGACGATCGTCGTGCGCAGGCTAGTTGCGCTGAGCTTGCTGATTGTTTTGACGGCCGCGGCGGGAATCGCCGGGGCGTCCGAGGTCAGGGTCATGATCTCGGGAGGCTTGGCGACGCCTTACAAGGAGCTCGTACCGCAATTTGAACGCGCGACGGGAAACACGGTCGTCACGGCCTATGGCCCTTCGATGGGTACGACGGAGAACGCTATCCCAGTGCGACTGGCACGTGGGGAGGCAGCGGACGTGCTCATCATGGTCGGCGACGCGCTGGGCGAGATGATCAAGCAGGGCAGGGCGGTCAGAACCAGCCGCGTCGACCTGGTGCGCTCGCCGATCGGGATCGCGGTACGCGCCGGGACGCCAAAGCCTGATATCAGTACGTCCGACGCATTGAAACAGGCACTGTTGAACGCGAAGTCGGTTGCATACTCCGATAGCGCCAGCGGCGTCTATGTCGGCAACGAGCTGTTCAAGCGTCTCGGAATTGCCGCCGAGATGAAGGACAAAGCCAAAATGATTCCGGCCGAGCCGGTCGCGAGTGTTGTTGCACGCGGTGACGCCGAACTCGGCTTTCAACAGATCAGTGAACTTCTGCCGATCGCTGGAGCCGACCTTGTGGGGCCGCTCCCGCCAGACGTGCAGAAAATCACGATCTTTTCTGCAGGCATAACCTCCAGTGCCAGTCAGCCGGAAGCCGGACGGGCTCTCATTGCCTTCCTCGCTTCAGCTGCAGCTGCTCCGGCCCTGAAAAAAGCGGGTCTCGATCCCTTCGCGGCATCGGAAAAATAGACCGGCTTCAGATCTGCGGGAGGCGAGAGGACGCCATGACTTCAACTGCTGCGCAGCCATCGCACATGGAAAAGGAAACAATGCGGAAGGTGACGTTCCGCATCATTCCCTTCTTGATGGTCTGTTACTTCATCGCGTTCGTCGACCGCGTCAACGCCGGTTTCGCCGCGCTGCAAATGAACCAGGATATCGGCCTCTCGTCGGCCGCGTTCGGCCTTGGAGGCGGGCTGTTCTACATCACCTATGTCCTTTGCGAGGTGCCGAGCAATCTGGCGATGGAGAAGGTGGGAGCCCGGCTCTGGATCGCGCGGATCATGATCACATGGGGCATCGTCGCCGCATGCATGGCGCTGGTGGTGGGGCCCAACTCGTTTTATCTCGTGCGAATGTTGCTGGGCGCTGCCGAGGCAGGGTTCTTTCCCGGCGTCATTCTCTATTTGACCTATTGGTTCCCCGCCGAATACCGCGGCCGGATCGTCGCGATCTTCATGGTTGCGATTCCGATCTCGAGTTTCCTCGGCTCGCCGATTTCCGCCTCGTTGCTGCAGCTTGAGGGATATCTCGGCTATCACGGCTGGCAGTGGATGTTCGTGCTGGAGGCGGTACCTGCGGTATTTCTGGGCATCGCCTCGTTCTTCGTGCTTCCCAACGGTCCTGCCAATGCGCGATGGCTCACCGATGCGCAGCGCAACTGGCTGACCAATAGATTGGCCGCCGACACCTCTTCGCCGAAAAAGGCCGCGGCGCATTTGTCGCTTTGGCAGGTCGTGTCCAACAAATATGTTCTCGCCGCCTCGCTGATCTATGCCGGCGCGTCCGGCTCGAGCCAGGTTCTTTCGCTGTGGCAGCCCCAGATCATCAAGTCGTTCGGCTTGAGCAACATGGAGACCGGATTGGTCAATTCCATCCCGTTCGGAATTGCGTCGGTGCTGATGGTCCTCTGGGGCCGGAATTCGGACCGCACGCGCGAGCGAACCTGGCACACCGCGATTCCGCTGCTGCTATTGGCGATCAGCCTTTCGGTCGCTCCATTCGCCAGCGCGCTCCTTCCGGTCGTACTCTTGCTGTGCGTCTCCGTCACGGCCACCTACGTGGTCAAGGGGCCGTTCTGGGCGCTCGCGACGGAATGGATGTCGGCTGGCGTTGCCGCCGCCGCAATCGCGCAGGTCAACGCGATCGGGAATATCGGCGGATTCTTGGGGAGCTATCTGCTCGGCGTCATCAAGGATGCCACTGGAAGCTACTCACTGGGGCTGTTGCCGCTTGCCGCTCTGTCCGGCGCGGGGTGCATCATGGTGCTGGCGCTCGGCCGAAATCCGCAACACGACGCCGTGACCGTGCAGGAGCCGGTCCATTGAACGCCGGGCCAACGTTTCGAAGGACGCCGGCTGAAAACGCCGTTTCATTCATGGGGATTTGCGATGACCACAGCTAAATCACTGCAGAAGCGGCCCGCCACACTCATTCCAGGCGATGGTATCGGCCCCGAGATCGTGAAATCGGCCGTAGACATTCTCGAAGCGCTCGGCTCTCCGTTCGAATGGGATATCCAACAGGGTGGCTTGGCCGCGATCGAGGAAAGCCGTGATCCGCTGCCGCAGGCGACGCTGGACAGCATCCGGCGCACGCGGCTCGCCCTGAAGGGCCCGCTAACGACGCCGGTGGGGGGAGGATTCCGCTCGATCAATGTTCGTCTGCGCGAGGAGTTCGGCCTTTACGCCAATTTGCGGCCGGTTCGAAGCATGGTTCCCGGAGGACGATTCGACGAAATCGATATCGTGCTGGTGCGAGAGAACCTCGGCGGCCTCTATGTCGCTTTCGAACACTACATCCCGATCGGGGACGATCCGCACGCGGTCGCCATTTCGACCGGGGTCAACACCCGCGAAGGATCGCGCAAGATCATCGAATTCGCATTCGACTACGCGCTCAAGAACGGTCGCAAGAAGGTGACCGTCGTGCACAAGGCCAACGTGCTGAAGGCGCTGACCGGCATCTTTCTCGAGGTCGGTCACGAGGTTGCAAAGAAATACGAAGGCAAGGTCAAAATGGATGATCGCATCGTCGATGCGACCGCCATGCAGCTCGTCATGAATCCGTGGCAGTTCGACGTCATCGTCACCACCAATTTGTTCGGAGACATCCTGTCCGATCAGCTCGCCGGGCTAGTCGGCGGCCTTGGCATGGCACCTGGCGCCAACATCGGCCCAGATGCCGCGATATTTGAAGCCGTGCACGGTTCGGCGCCCGATATCGCCGGCAAGGGCATCGCTAATCCACTCGCTTTGCTGTTGGCCGTCGGGCTGATGCTGGAGCACGCTGACCAGCCCGATCTTGCGAACCGCCTCAGAACAGCGATTGATCAGGTTTTACGGAAGGACGGAGTTCGCACTCCGGATCTTGGGGGTAAAGCATCCACCACCGATTTCACCCAAAGCATCATTCGTCGGTTGGGATAACGGCAACTGACGAGAGCCGTCCTCGCTTGAGCACGATTGGTGCCACCTCGTTACCGCAAGATCAGGAGAACAAGATGCCGAAGGGTTCAGATCTATTGGTTGCCGCACTCGAGAATGAGGGCGTCGACCGAATTTTCGGCGTTCCCGGTGAAGAGAACCTCGACGTCGTGGAAAGCCTGCGCAACTCGTCGATCAAGCTGATCCTGACACGCCACGAGCAGGGCGCGGCCTTCATGGCCGCGACATATGGACGGCTGACCGGCAAGCCCGGCGTTTGCATCACCACGCTGGGCCCTGGCGCATTGAACCTGACGACTGGCGCCGCCTACGCGCTGCTCGGCGCCATGCCCATGATCATGCTCACGGGCCAGAAGGGCATCATGAGCAGCCGGCAGGCCAAATTCCAGATCGTCGACGTGGTTAGCGCTTTCAAGCCGTTGACCAAGCTGTCGCTCCAGATCGTCAGCACAAGCGGCATTCCGACAATTGTCCGCGATGCCTTCCGGATCGCCATGGAAGAGCGTCCGGGTCCGGTTCTGCTGGAACTGCCCGAGGACATCGCGGGCGAGGAAGCCGAGGACGTCGCGATGGTGGCGCCGCATCCGATTGAGATCCCGGTCGCCCATCGTGCCTCGCTGGACCGCGCCGCCGACATGATCCTCAAGGCCAAGCGGCCCTTGATCATGCTCGGCGCCGCCGCGTCCCGGCCGCGCAGCACGGCTGGCATCGGCGGCTTCGTCCGCCGCACAAAAATTCCGTTCTTCACCACACAAATGGGCAAAGGAACGGTACCCGGCGGCAGCAATCTCTACATGGGAACGGCGGCGCTCAGCGAGCGCGATTACGTGCACGAGGCGGTCGACCGGGCCGACCTGATTATTGCCATCGGTCACGACACCATCGAGAAGCCGCCATTCATCATGGGCCCGAAAGGTCCTCAAGTCATCCACGTCAGCTACACGCCAGCCAACGTGGAGCGGGTCTACTTTCCGCAGTGCGAGGTGGTCGGCGATGTCGGGCCGAGCCTGGAGTTGCTGGCCGACCGTCTCGAGGGGCGACTGCATCATGCCGGCGCGCTGTTAAGCCTTCGCGAAAGTATTTTGGCCCGGATCGGCGATCGCGCCACCGAGGAGCGCTGGCCGCCGACGCCGCAACGCATCGTGCACGATGTGCGAAAGGTCATTCCCGAAGACGGCGTCGTCGCGCTTGATAACGGGATGTACAAGATCTGGTTTGCCCGCAACTACCGCACCTATGTGGCGAACACGCTGCTGTTGGACAATGCGCTGGCGACAATGGGCGCCGGGCTGCCATCTGCCATGATGGCGGCGATGCTGCATCCGGAACGTCGCGTGCTCGCGGTCTGCGGCGACGGCGGTTTCATGATGAATTCGCAGGAGATGGAAACCGCGGTTCGCCTTAAATTGAATCTCGTCGTGCTGATCCTGGAAGATTCGGCTTATGGCATGATCCGCTGGAAGCAGGCGGTCGATAGTTTCCCGGACTTTGGCCTCACGTTCGGCAATCCGGACTTCGTCAAATATGCCGAGAGCTACGGCGCGAAAGGCTCGCGGGTCGAAAGCACGGATTCACTGATTCCGACACTCGAAAACGCGTTCAAGAGCGGCGGTGTGCACCTCGTCGTGGTGCCTATCGACTACAGCGAAAATACCCGCGTGCTGGTGGATGAACTTCGCGAGAAGCTGAAACAGGTCGTTGAGCCGACGGTGTGAGCCGTCGGCAAGGGTCATTGATTGGCTGAGCTGAAATTGGCGTGATCGCAAACGCCGGCAATGGAGAGTGCAATGAGTGAGCAGATCAACGAGCAGGCCGAGAAGATGCGGGAAATGGCGCAGACCACGCTCGATAAGGCGAAAGAGGCTGTGTCGAAATACATAACCGAATCCCAGAAATTGAGAGAGAAGGCCGATTCCAGCGTTCGCTCAACCTATTCGGCTGCGAAGGAGATGAACGAAAGGGCCGTCGCGTTCGCCGAGGAAAATGTGGCTTCGGGTTTCGAGCTTGCGCAACGGCTGTTGCATGCCAAGGACCCGCAGGAAATGAGTGCGGTTTATCAAAGCCATCTCAAGGAGCAGATGGACAAAATGAACGCGCAGTTTCGCGAGCTTGCAAGTGCGATGAGCCCGCCGTCGACCGTTGACCTGAATAAGGAGGACCGCTCGCCTCAAAGCGACGATCGTATCGCTTGATAACAGGATGGTGCCTGCACGCGGTCGGAGTGCGGACGGTGCATCATTCGCTCAAGACAATCGCATCATGATGCGTCGGGAAGGGCTGCAAAGTGGGCGTAGACAAGTCGGATACCGCGCCGACCGCCATCCGTTCGTTGATGGGTGCGGGCGAAGGGCCGGTTAAACAGACCAGCCGTGCATCGCTGCGGTTGCTCGGCTCGGTCGGCGAACCGATCAATCCGGAGGCCTGGGATTGGTATCACCGCGTCGTCGGCGATGGACGTTGTCCGATCGTCGATACCTGGTGGCAGACCAAGACCGCTGGCATCCTGATCTCGCCGCTTTCCGGCGCGACCGCTTTGAAGCCAGGTTCGGCAACCCTGCCGTTCTTCGGGGTGATGCCGGAAGTTGTAGACGCAAATGGCGCCGTGCTGACCGGCGCGTGCGAAGGCAATCTCGTCATTGCCGATTCCTGGCCGGGCCAGATGCGCACGGTCTACGGCGATCACGAGCGCTTCATGCAAACCTATTTTGCGACCTATCCGGGCAAGTATTTCACGGGCGATGGCTGCCGGCGCGACGCCGACGGCTACTACTGGATCACCGGCCGCGTCGACGACGTGATCAACGTCTCCGGCCACCGCATGGGGACCGCCGAAGTCGAAAGCGCGCTGGTGGCACATCAGAAGGTTTCCGAAGCCGCTGTCGTCGGCTTTCCGCACGACATCAAGGGGCAGGGCATCTACGCTTACGTCACCTTGATGTCCGATGCGGAGCCATCCGGGGAATTGCGCAAGGAGCTGGTGGCCTGGGTCCGCAAGGAGATCGGACCAATCGCCGCACCCGATGTCATTCAGTTTGCGCCGGGCCTGCCCAAGACCCGCTCTGGAAAGATCATGCGTCGGATTTTGCGCAAGATCGCCGAGAACGAAGTTGGCGCGCTCGGCGACACCTCGACCCTAGCCGATCCCGCCGTGGTCGATGATCTCATCAAGAACCGCCATAGCCAAAAGACGGGGCCGAAATGAATATCGAGGCGATCTCGATCGGCGACAATCCTCCTGAAGACGTCAATGTCATCATCGAGGTCCCAATCGGCGGTGAACCGATCAAATACGAAATGAACAAGGCTGCGGGCGCGCTGTTCGTCGATCGCTTCCTGTATACGCCAATGCGCTATCCCGGAAATTATGGCTTCGTGCCGCACACGCTTTCGGATGATGGGGATCCGATCGACGTGCTCGTGGCCAATTCGCGGCCGATCGCTCCTGGTGCCGTGATCAATGTCCGGCCGATCGGCGTACTCAAAATGGACGACGAGGGCGGCGGCGACGAGAAGATCATCGCCGTGCCGATGCCAAAACTGACAATGCGCTACGCCCACGTCAACGGGATCGCCGACATGCCGCAGATCGCGATCGAGCAGATCCAGCACTTCTTTGAACACTACAAGGATCTGGAGCCGGGGAAGTGGGTCAAGGTGATCGGCTGGGGGGACAGTGCCGAAGCGCGTCGACTGATCGTCGAGGCAATCGCCCGGGCAAAGAGCTAAAACCGAGATATGGGCAAGGATATGAGACTGGTTCTGTTGGGGCCGCCAGGCGCAGGCAAGGGCACGCAGGCGACGAGGATCGTGACTCGATTTGCGATTCCGCAATTGTCGACCGGTGACATGCTGCGCCAGGCGGTCGCGGAAGGCACGGCTGCGGGATTGCGCGTCAAGCACATCATGGATCGCGGTGAACTTGTGCCCGACGATGTCGTGGTGTCCGTGATCGCCAACCGTATCGATCATTCCGACGCGGCAAACGGCTTTATCCTTGACGGCTTCCCGCGCACGGTCGCCCAGGCCGAAGCGCTCGATCGGGAACTGGCCAGTCGGGACATTAAGCTCGATGCGGTACTCGAGCTCAAGGTCGATGAAGATGCACTGCTCGACCGCATCAAGGGGCGCGCCGACGAGGCGGCAAGCCGAGGCGCGCCGGTGCGCCGCGACGATAATCCGGAGGTCTTCAAGACCCGGCTCGACGTTTATCGCGAGCAAACCGCGCCGGTCACGGAATACTACCGGTCGCAGGGACTGCTCAACATCGTCGACGGCTTGCAGCCGATTGACGCCGTGACCGAACAGCTCGCCGCGGCGCTTGCGGCAGTAACGTCCGATCAGATCAGGAGTGATGTCAGATGAAAGCCTTTACGTTCCAGGCACCGCCCAACATCCTGTTCGAGGCAGGCGCATCGAAGAAGTTGGCGGAGTTGGTCGCGGGATACGCGGCAAAACGTGTCCTGCTGGTGACCGACAAGGGTGTACGCAATGCCGGCCTGACGAAAAACGCCGAGGCTGGCCTGGTTGCCGGCGGCTGCGAACTGACAATATTCGAAGATGTGGAGGCGGATCCGCCGTCGCATATCATCAAGCGGGCGGTCGCACTTTGCCGTGACAAGGACATCGAGCTGGTTGCCTCGATTGGCGGCGGCAGCGCGCTCGATACCGCGAAGCTGGTGGCCTATCTGGCCAAGACGCCTGATCGCCTCGAAGATATCTACGGCGTCGGCCTTGCCAAGGGCGAACGCCTTCCGCTGCTGCTGGTGCCGACAACGGCCGGAACGGGCTCGGAGGTGACCCCGATCGCGATCGTCACCACGCCGACGACCGAGAAAAAGGGCGTCGTTGCGCCCCGCCTGCTTCCGGACTGGGCGATCCTTGATCCGGAGCTGACGCTCGGCCTGCCCGCGCATGTCACCGCGGCGACCGGCATCGACGCCATGGTCCATGCGATCGAAGCCTATACCAGCAAGCACCGGAAGAATCCGATGTCGGACCAGTTGGCGCGGCAGGCTCTCGCCCTGCTGTCGGCGAATGTCCGGACGGTCTGTGCGGACGGATCCAATCTCGAAGCGCGGTCGCAAATGCTGCTGGGTTCGATGCTGGCCGGCATGGCGTTCGCCAATTCCCCGGTGGCCGCCGTGCACGCGCTGGCCTATCCGATCGGCGCGCTGTTCCACGTGCCGCATGGCCTGTCGAATGCCCTGGTGCTGACCCAGGTGCTGCGCTTCAATTTGCCGGAGGCCGAAGGGCTATACGCCGAACTGGCGCCGATCGTCGATCCCAAGTCGGAAGGAATGAGTGTCAGCCAGCGGGCACGGCTGTTCGTCGATGCGATCGCGGCGATCTGCCGGGATTGCAACGTGCCGGCCTCGCTGGCCGATGTCGGCATCGCGAGGGGCGACCTGAAGAAGCTCGCCGAGGACGCGATGAAGCAGACGCGGCTTCTGGTCAACAATCCCAGGGAATTGAGCTTCGACGATGCGCTTGCGATCTACACCGAGGCGTTCGGCAACCGCGCGGCAGCCTGAACGGGCACAAAGAGTGAGCAGCATGAGCGAGAACGACAAATCGGCTTCCGTTGATTCCGATCCCGGCCTGGAATGGGCGAAGCTTTGGCAGACGATGGCCGAATCCTCGAGCCGCATGGTCGAGGCGTGGTCAGGGTCGATGGCACCGTTCATGCTGGCGCGTCTGTCGGAGAAACCGGGTGGTTTTGGCGACGGCAACGAATTGTCGGCAGCGATCGAGCGAATGGCGCAGGGGCCGCGGCTTGCCGACGTCTGGGACATCGACCGGAAAATGGCGTTGGCCTTTGGCGCCTGGATCGAGATGCGTCAGCGGCTTGCGAGCTACAATGCGGTCGCTGCCGCGCCGTGGCCTGAAGCGTCGAAGCGGTTTTACGAGACGATGTCCGCAACGGCTAGCGGTGGCTCCCCGCATCCGGCGTGGCGCGAGGCGTTCGCCAAATGGAGCGAAATCTCCAACGAGGAACTGATCCGTAACCAGCGCACCGACGGGTTTTTGCAAGCTCAGAAAGAGCTACTCCAGGCGGGGCTCAAATTGCGGAGTCGGCAGGATGACGTAGCTGAAGCGGCGTCAGCCATGTTGGGCCTGCCGACTCGCAAGGATTTCGACGACGTGACGCGGCAATTGACCGAACTCCGCCGAGAAGTCCGTACGCTCGCCCGCCAGATCCGCGACCAGAAGAGCGAAGGCGCACGATGAGCGATCAAGAGGATCAGACCTTGCGCGTCGCCCGCGACATGGCGGCCAATGCCGAGAAAATGTTCAAGGCGGCACAGCTGATCGCCAATACGCGGGATGAAGACGTCGCCATCGGCACGACGCCGAAGCATCTCGTCATGCGCCGCGACAAGGTCGAGCTGTTCCATTACGAGCCGATGGCGGAAGCGACCGCGAAGACGCCCGTCCTTTTGGCCTACGGCCTGATCGGGCGGTATACCATGGCCGATTTACAGCCCGACCGTTCGCTGGTGCGCAGCCTGCTCTCAAAAGGGCTCGATCTCTGGCTGATCGACTGGGGCCAGCCGGGCCGAACCGAGCGATGGCTGAAAATTGATGATTACGTCGATGACTACATCGATGCCGCAGTCGACCGCATCGCGCAGGAAACCGGCCATGACAAGATCACGCTGCTCGGCATCTGCGAAGGCGGCGTCTTTACGACGTGCTACGCCGCTCTGCATCCGGAGAAGGTAAAAAATCTCGTCATCACCATCACCCCGATCGACTTCCATGCCGATGTCAAGGACAAGGCCGCGCACCACGGCTTCCTCAACCTCTGGACCCGCAGCCTCGATCCTGATGACATCGACAAGCTGGTCGATACCTACGGCGTGCTGCCGGGCGAGTTCATGAGCTCGGTGTTCTCGATGATGACGCCGATGCGGTCACTGACGAAATACAATGTCGATCTCATCGACGTCGTCGATGACGAGGCGAAGTTCATGAATTTCCTCCGTATGGAAAAGTGGCTCGCGGACCGTCCGCATCATCCTGGCGAAGCGGCGAAGCAGTGGCTGAAGGATCTCTACCAGGAGAACCGCCTGGTCGATGGCAGCTTTGAACTGTCCGGCTGTCGGGTCGATCTGATGTCGATCACGGCTCCGGTGTTGAATGTTTTCGCGCTGGACGATCATATCATTCCGCCGGACTGCTCGCGTGCGCTCGGCGCGAAGATCGGCAGCACGGATTATACCGAAATTCCGCTGCCCGGCGGACATGTCGGCCTGTTCGTCTCCAGCAAATCGCAGGGCAAGCTGAGCCAGAGCATTGCCGACTGGCTGGTCGCCCGCGACGCCAATCCCGGAAGTGAAGCCTGATGCGCAACAAGATCGTCGACGCCGCCGAGGCGGTGGCCATCATCCGTTCCGGTGACACCGTCGCCTCGTCCGGCTTCGTCGGCGTGGGAACGCCCGACGAGATCATCAAGGCGCTGGAGCGGCGCTTCGTGCAGACCGGAGAGCCGCGGGACCTTTCGTTGGTGTTCGCGGCGGCGCCGGGGGACGGCGCCGATCGCGGCCTCAACCGCCTGGCGCATCCCGGCCTGATCAAACGCTTGGTCGGCGGACATTTCGGCCTGGTTCCGAAGCTGGCACGGATGGCGGTCGACAATCACGTCGAGGCCTATAACTTGCCGCTAGGATGCGTATCGCATCTGTTTCGCGAAATTGCGGGGCGCAAGGCCGGGCTTCTCTCCAAGGTCGGGCTCGGCACCTTCGTCGATCCAGCCAATGGCGGCGGAAAGCTGAATGCGCGCACCACCGAAGAGCTGGTGCGGTTGATCGAAATCGACGGCGAACAATGGCTCTTCTACAAGGCATTTCCGATCAACGTTGCGATCATCAGAGGTACCACCGCCGACCACAACGGCAACATCTCGATGGAAAAAGAGGCCTTGACCCTCGACAATCTGGCGCTGGCAACGGCCGCCAAGAACTGCAAGGGGTTCGTCATCGCGCAGGTGGAGCGCATCGCCGCCTCCGGCTCGCTCAATCCGCGTCACGTCAAGATTCCGAGCGTCTTGATCGACTGCGTCGTCGTTGCGCAGCCCGAAAACCATGTCCAGACTTATGCCACTGGCTACAACGGAGCATTCTCGGGCGAATTGCGCGCGCCGGCCGATCGCAATGTTCCGATGGCGCTGGATAACCGCAAGATCATTGCGCGCCGCTGCGCCCTGGAATTGCCGATGGGCGGCGTGGTCAATCTCGGCATCGGCATGCCCGAGGGCGTTGCGTCGGTTGCCGCCGAAGAGAAGCTGTTCGACTTTGTGACGCTGACTGCCGAGCCCGGCATCATCGGCGGTATTCCGCAAGGCGGCCTCGATTTCGGTGCTTCGATCAATGCAGAATCGATCATCGACCAGAACCAGATGTTCGATTTCTACGACGGCGGCGGGCTCGATCTGGCCTGTCTCGGCATGGCTCAGGTCAATGGCCGCGGCGACGTCAACGTCAGCCTGTTCAATGGCCGCCTGGCCGGCGCCGGCGGCTTCATCAACATATCCCAGAATGCGCGCCGGCTGATCTTCGCAGGCACCTTTACCACCGCTGGGCTCAAGACGTCGGTCGTGGATGGTCAGCTCAAGATCCTCAGCGAAGGCAAGTCCTCGAAATTCATCGGCAAGGTGGATCAGATCACGTTTTCGGGCCAGCTTGCCGCAACCAACAGGCAGCCCGTTCTCTATGTGACGGAGCGATGCGTGTTCCGCCTCACTCCCGAAGGTCTCGAACTGATCGAGATCGCGCCGGGTATCGATATGGAGCGCGACATTCTCGCGCTCATGGGCTTTCGGCCCATCATCCGCGCGCCGAAATCCATGGATGTTTCGCTGTTCAGCGAAGCGCTGATGCAGCTCGACGACCGGCTGCTCAATCGGCCGCTGGCGGAGCGGCTGTCGTACGATGCCGATCGCAACACGCTGTTTCTCGGACTTGACGGCTATCGGGTCCATAGAGATGCCGACGTCGAGGTAATCCGGGCGTCGATCCTCGAACTCTTCCATCGTGTCGGACGCCGGTTTTCCGCAGTCGTCAACTACGATTCGTCTTACATCGCTCCCGACATGGCGGAGAAATGGTTTTCAATGGCCGCCGAGGTCGAGCGGACCTGCTACGATCATGCCTCGCGCTACACCACCAGCGCATTCATGCGCCTGAAGCTCGGCGACGCGCTGGCCCGCCGCGACGTCGCGCCGCATATCTTCGAAACCTCGGCCGACGCCCACCGGTTTGTCGAATAGACCGATGGGGCTGAAATCCACCGAGTTGCGCCCCGCGGACTGGCCTGAAGGACGGCAGAGGGCGCCCGACCGCACCGGATCGGTGCGCGGGCTGACCCGGCGCAGCTTCCATCGCATCGCATTCACGGATTGGGGGCCCGCGCCCGCAGTGCGGCCGGTGCTCTGCGTCCATGGGTTGACCAGAAACGGCCGGGACTTCGATCACCTCGCCGCAGTTCTCGCAATGGCAGGGCGGCAGGTCGTCTGCCCGGACTTGCCGGGCCGCGGACAAAGCGAACGGCTGCACGACAGCAGCGACTATGCCTTGCCGCAATATTGCAGCGACATGACCGTGTTGATGGCAGCTCTTGATGCAACGGAGATCGATTGGGTTGGAACGTCGCTGGGCGGCTTGATCGGGATGGTGCTGGCTGCCCTTCCGGGCAGTCCGATCCGTCGCATCGTCATCAACGATATTGGGCCTTATCTGCCCTGGACCGGATTGCTTCGCCTCGGCGCCAATCTCAACGATGCGCCAAGATCCTTTGAGACGATCGAACAGGCCGAAGGCTACTACCGGCGGGTTCTGGCTCCGTTCGGGCGATTGGAGGATGCGCACTGGCGGCATCTGACAACGCATAGTGTGGTCTGGAGCGCGGAGGGACGCTGTTTCAGGCCGCTGTGCGATCCGAATATCGCCCATGCCTTTCGAAATCCTTGGCACTACAGCGTCGATCTCTGGAAATACTGGGACGCGATCGACGTCCCCATTCTTGTGATACGCGGGCAGCAATCGGATTTGCTTTCAGAAGGCGTCCTCAAGGACATGATGCGGCGCAATCGCAATGTCCGCGTTCACACCGTCGCGGACTGCGGCCATGCGCCGGCCCTGATCGCTGATGACCAGATCGAGGTCGTGACACAGTTTCTGAGCGGCAACGACCCCACTTAACGCTGAGCGCTTTAGGTGTTGGCGGATGCCACGTCGGACATGTTGGTCTTCCGCGAGGAAACTTTCGGCCCGGTCGCGCCTGTATTGCGCTTCAAGACTGAAGAGGAAGCAATCAGGCTTGCGAACGATACCGAGTTCGCACTTGCGGCCTATTTCTACGGCCGCGATATCGGACGGGTCTGGCGCGTTGCCGAAGCGCTCGAGTACGGCATCGTCGGTATCAACGAAGGCCTGATCTCGACCGAGGTTGCACCGTTCGGCGGCAAGGAGAGCGGCAACGGCCGTGAGGGTTCGAGATACGGCATCGAGGACTATCTGGAAATCAAATACCTCTGCATGGGTGGAATCCAGAGTTCTGCCACTTGAGCGGCTGCCGGAATCGCGGATCACGCAAGGGCGGCAAAATTCCCGTTTCGGGCCCTAGCTTGAGTGAAGAGCGAGCAGCCACCTAGGGAATTAGTATACTCAGCGGTCAGTTTTCTTCATTCGGAATATCGAAATTCGCGGCGAAAATTTTTCCGAGAATCCGGAATTGAGGCTGCCGAATAAGTCATTGTTATAATTTATATTCTAGACTTGGTGCCCCTGGCCGGAATCGAACCAGCACTCCTTGCGGAACTCGATTTTGAGTCGAGCGCGTCTACCAGTTCCGCCACAGGGGCCCTCGGTCGGCCCTAAGCAGGCGTCGCGAAGCCGGCGGACTATAGCCATGGACAAAGCGGGGTCAACCCGCGCCAAAGTGATCCCGGCCGTTCTCGACAGCCGCATGAGCCGGCGTTACAGCCTTGGAAAGCGACCCATCGAAAAGAGGCTGCCGTGACGACCCAGAGTGCCGCAATACCTGCATTCAAATCGGCGGCCACCAGCCCGGCTCTGACTGCCTCGCTCGCTGTGACCCTGATTGCGGCCGCCACGATCGCGGGCGCCTGGTTCTTCCAGCTCGTGCTCGGGATCGTGCCCTGTCCGCTCTGCCTGGAGCAGCGTTACGCCTATTACCTCGCGATCCCCCTCGGCCTGCTCATCGCACTCGCGGCGCGGGGCGGTGCGCCGAGGCCGCTGCTGCTCGCGGGCCTTGCGATCCTTGCGCTGGCGAGCCTCGCCAATGCCGGGCTCGGCTCCTATCACGCCGGCGTCGAATGGGGCTTTTGGAAGGGACCGACCGACTGCTCCGGTCCCGTCGTCAATCTCGGCAGCGCCACCGATCTGCTGTCGCGGCTCGACACCGTGAAGGTGGTCCGCTGCGACGAGGTGCAGTGGCGCTTCCTCGGCCTCTCGCTTGCCGGCTACAACGTGCTGATCTCGCTCCTGATGGCTGCGATCGCCGCATGGGGCTTCGTTGCGACGGCGAAGCGCTGAGGCTCAATCATCCACATCGTCCTGCGTCCGGCCGAACAGGTGCACGATGCCCGGCGTCGCGATCGTCACGAAGACGAAACGCGAGAGGTGATGTGCGCCGACGAAGATCGGGTCGATGTGCAGCGTCAGGGCCAGCGCCAGCATGGCGTCCATCGCGCCGGGGGCGTAGGCGACCACGACATCAGAGAATTTCACCTGCGTGGTGAGCGCCACGATGCCGACGAAGATCGCGGAGACGGCGATGGCGACGGCAAACGAGCCCAGCGCCGCGTTGATGTGGCCGGCGAGCGTCTTGATCCGCATCCGCGCGAAGCGGCTGCCGATCAGGGCGCCGATGCCGACCAGCGCCACGCCGCGTACCCAGTCCGGCAGGCCGCCCTCGACCCAGCCGGCGCCATGCAGCACGCTTGAGCCGATCATCGCACCGAACATCCAGCTCGCCGGAAACCTGATCAGCCGCAGGAGGAGTGCCGCGGCCAGCGAGGCCGCGACGAGTTCGACCAGGTCGAGCGGCGAGGCAATCGTCGTCGTCAGCGACGGCGCGACGGAGGGTGCGACGCCGGCGAACGCCAGCACCATGGGCAGTGCCGCGGTGAGGATGATGACGCGCATGGTCTGCACCACCGCGATGCCCGGCAGGTCGGCGCCGCGCTCGACCGCCAAGATCGTGATCTGCGACAGCGCGCCGGGGCTGCCGGCGAGGAAGGCCGAGGTGCGGTCCCAGCCGTGGATGCGCTGGAGATAATAGCTGGAGCCGAAGGTCGAGCAGAAGGTCGCGAGCGCGAGCAGCCCGATGGTGAGCGGATAGGCACTGACCTGTTGAAGCAGGTGGCGCGAGACGACTGATCCTAACGAAATGCCGAGCAGCACCAGCACGGTCTGAGTCAGGATCGGCGGCAGCGTCAGCTGGCGACCGGCGATCGCGGCGACCCCGACCGCGATCATGGAGCCCGAGATCAATCCCCCCGGAAGGCCCGCGAGCAGAAACACGAGGCCTCCGGCGGTGCCAATGACGAGCGTTTCCACCGTGCTCAAGATCTTGGCACGGCTCGGCCATTCGAACGGCAGGGAGGCGGTGATTTGCTTCACACCACCTTATCGCAAATCAGCGAGAGGCGCACAATTGCGGCCACGTCATGCCGCAATGCGCGCGCCTCTCGCCGAAGCCGTGAGCAGGGGGGAAGGACTTACTTCTTGTCCGCAGCCGGCGCGGCCATGCCGGCCTTGGCGGTCTTGATGCATTCGGAGCGGAATTTCTTGCGCTCCTTGCCGTGCAGGCCCTTGGCGTCGGCCTGCTTGGAGCATTCGAGCGACTCGGCCGAGTGCTCCTTCGGTGCCTTCTTGTCCATGGGGGCGGCGGTTGTGGTCTTGGTGTCGGTCTTTGCTGCCGGCGCGGCGGTCTGCGCGAAGGCAGTGCCGGTGGCGAGAAGGGAGGCGAGAGCGACGACGGCGAGGCGAGATGTGAAGGTCATGGTGCTGCACTCTTCTTGCGGGAATTGCGAAGGGCGCGAAAGTCGGCTGGCGTTGCTGAACGCGACATGAATAATTCGAACGTGGAGGGTCACTATATTTTGGCGGCAGCAGCCATCGCTTCCTTGTCGCGAGCGGGCAGCACGCTAGGATAGCAATCCTCGGTTCACTTCCCTCGGGGGAAGATCAAGGAGGAGACAAGGATGACCATTCAATCAAAGTTGCTGTGTGCAGTTGCGCTGTCGGGCTTTGCCGCGCTGGTGGCAAGTGCGCCGGCGCAGGCGCTGACCTCGCAGGAGTGCAGCGCGAAATACCAGGCCGCCAAGAAGGACGGCTCGCTCGGCACCACGAAGTGGAACGACTTCCGCAAGGCCCAGTGCGGCGCGGACGCGACGCCAGCGGCTGCGCCGACCGCGGCCGCTCCTGCTGCGCCCGCCGTTCCTGCCGAGCCGAAGCAGGCGAAGAAGGAGGCCGCCCCGGCTGCTGCGCCGACCCTGCCGGCCGGCCCCGCGATCTATCCGAACGCGGTCGATCCGAAATACGCCAAGGAGACCCCCGGCAAGGGGCGCCTGCACACCTGCGTCGACCAGTACAACGCCAACAAGACCACCAACGGCAATGGCGGCATGAAGTGGATCGAGAAGGGCGGCGGCTATTACAGCGAATGCAACAAGAAGCTGAAGGGCGCCGCCTGACGCTTCAAGACGACACAGAGGCCGGGGCCAAGCTCCGGCCTCTTGCTTAATCCAGTAGCTTCTCGGCCGATTTCGCCACGAGCTGCGATCGCTTGCGCGGGCCGCGCTCGACGAACAGCAGGCTCTGGCCGAAGATGAAGCAGTAGAACAGGAAGGCCTGCGCTTCGGCTGCCTCGGTATCGAGGCCGGTCGCGCGATAGAGTTCGGCGACGTGCTTCAGCCGCGCCGCGTCCACGTTCGCCACCGCTGTCGCGGCGCCCTCGTCCGAGCGGGCCCATTGCCGGATCGCAAGCTCGATTGCCATCCCGTCCGGATTGAGCCGCTCGGAATAGAGTTGGATCACCGCCCGCAGCCGTTCACGGGGGTCTTGGCCATCGAGGCTCGTCTGCTGCGCGATCGCCGTTGAGCGCCCCTCGCGCCAGCGTTCCAACATGGCACCGAGCAGCGCGGCACGGTCGGCGAAGCGGCGGTAGAAGCCGCCCTTGGTGACGCCCAAATGCTTGGCGAGCACCTCCACGCGCACCCCCTCGACCCCCGATCGGGCGAGCTCGGTGAGCCCTGCCTCGACCCAGACATCGCCTTTGCCGTCACTCATGCAGGCAGCCTCGCCGATTCTTGATACGGTGCCGTATTGCTAACGCGGGAGGAGGTTGATACGCTACCGTATCAATAATCAAAGGCAGAAAAGGCCAGGGAGAATTGCGATGGAGCAGGAGGCGACCTATCGCGGCACGGTCTATCCGTGGCAGTGCGATCACGTCGCTTTGAGGCACCTCGCCGAGCCGGCGGAGGCCTGAGTCATGGCCGCATACCAGCCGAAGAACCCGGGCTATCGCGCGGCTGCCATCGCCATGTTCGACGGCCAGCCGGCGATGCACACGCTCGGCATCGTGATCGTCCGCCTTGCCCCGGGCGAGGCTGAACTCGCCATGCTGCATTCGCCGGCCCTCACACAGCAGAACGGCTTTGTTCACGCCGGCATCATTACCGCAGGCCTCGACAATGCCTGTGGTGTCGCCGCCTTTACCCTGATGCCGCGCGAGGCCGATATCCTCACTGTCGAGTTCAAGACAACGCTGCTCGCGCCGGCACGGGGCGAGCGTTTCGTCTTCAAGGCTGAGGTGGTCAAGCCCGGCCGCACGCTGACCTTTTGCGAGGCCAAGGCGTTTGCCGAGCACGAAGGCAAGGTTACGTTGATCGCCACGATGACCGGGACGCTGATGGCGATGCTGCCGCGCGTTGCCGCTTCGCACGAGCCGCGCACCACCGCTGCATAGCGGCGATTGACAAGACCGCCGGCGCATCCCTTGATGCCCAAATCATGCTTGCAAGTCTTGGTCTCATCCTGCTCTGCCAGTTGATCGGCGAAGCTGTCGTACGCGGCCTCGGCCTGCCGATGCCAGGCCCGGTGCTTGCCCTCTTGCTGCTCCTCATCCTGCTGCTCGCGCGCGACCGCTTTGCGCTTCTCGCGCGCGGGCCGCTGCGCGATGATGGCGTCGAGACGGCGAGCAAGGGTCTGTTGGCGCATCTGTCGCTGCTGTTCGTGCCGGCTGGGGTCGGGGTCGTGCAGAAGCTCGACCTGCTCGCGTCGCACGGCATCGCTATTATCCTCGTGCTCGCGCTGTCGGTGGTCGTCACGCTGCTCGCAACCGTACTCACCTTCCGCCTGGTCAGCCGCCTGTTGAGGCAACAGGACGCGCGATGAAGGACAATCCGTTCTCGCTCTGGGTCTATCTCTCGCAGTCGCCGCTGCTTTGGTTGACCGTGACGCTGCTGGTCTATGCCAGCACGGACGCGGTGTCGCTGGCGACGCGGCGTCATCCCCTCGCCAATCCCGTGCTGCATGCGATGTGGATCGTCGGCGCGTTCCTGCTGCTCACCGGCACCTCCTACACGACCTATTTCGCCGGCGCGCAGTTCGTACATTTCCTCTTGGGGCCCGCGACGGTCGCGCTGGCCGTTCCGCTCTACGAGAACCGCAAGCGCGTCCTCGCCTCGATCGTGCCGATGCTGGTGGCGCTGGTCGCGGGATCGGTCACGGCCGTGGTGTCCGTGGTGTTGCTGGCCCAGCTCGCCGGTCTGCCGCGCGATGTGGTTTTGTCGCTCGCGCCGAAATCTGTCACGGCCGGCGTTGCCATGGGCATCGCCGAATCCCTGCACGCCGATCCCTCGCTGGCAGCGGTTGCCGTCATCCTGACCGGGATCATGGGCGCGATCATCGTGACGCCGTTGATGAACCGCACCGGCATCAGCGATTTCCGCGCCCGCGGCTTTGCTGCCGGCCTTGCCGCGCACGGGATCGGCACCGCGCGCGCGTTCCAGGTCGACGAGATCGCCGGCGTCTTCTCCGGGATCGCCATGAGCCTGAACGCTTTGGTGACCTCCTTCCTGGTACCTCTGGCGGTCACGCTGCTGGTGCGATGACATCGGCGCCGCGGCACTCTATATGATTTGTAACAATTCCCAGTCTCGAACCGTATCGACGGAGATGGGACCGAAATGGAACGAGATATGGCTGGATTCAGGAACAAAGACCTTGTGCCGACGCGGCGCGCGGCACTGACGCTGATCGGGGTGGGCGCCCTTGTCGCGGGTGGGATCACGTCGGTGCGCGCGGCGACCGACGAAGACGAGGTGCTGACTGAAGCCAAGGTGCTGCGCGACCCCGATGTTCCCGTCGCCGGCAATCCCGACGGGAATATCAGCATCATCGAATGGTCCGACTATAACTGCCCCTATTGCCGCAAGCTCGAGCCCGAGTTGCGTCAGGTCATCCAGGACGACGGCAAGGTCCGGCTGGTGATGAAGGACTGGCCGATCCTCGGGCCGGTTTCGGTCACGGCGGCGCGGACCGCGCTCGCGGCGAAATTCCAGGACAAATACCACCAGGCCCATGACGCCATGATGGGCGTCAGCTCGCGCCTGACCGAGCCACGCATCAACGAGTTGCTCGCGGCCGCCGGCGTCGACATGGATCGGTTGAAGCGCGATCTCGGAGACCACGCCAAGGACATCGACGCCGTGCTCAAGCGCAACAACGAGCAGGCCGAAGCCTTCGGTTTCCGCGGCACCCCGTCCTTCATCGTCGGCAAGTACCGCGTGCCGGGCGTGCTCAGCATGAACGAGTTCGAGCAGGTCATCGCCGACGCCCGCAAGGCCAAGATGAACTGAGCCGAGCGATATTCACCGCATACGAAGGCGCCGCCGCGGACCCGCGACGGCGCCTCATTTCATTCATGATACCACGTCGTTACTTCGAGGAGATGCGGACCCAATCTTTGTGCGCGCGATCGCGCAGCGCTTCCCAATCGGCCTTTGCGACATCCCAGTTTACGATGGTGCGATTAGTCGTCGCAACCTCGCCATTAGCAACCGACGACGTCTGCATGGAGTCATAGACATACACGCTGCAGGCAAGCAGCAGCGCGCCCAAAATCATTCCAAGAAACATCCGCATGGCGAAACCTCCGATGACGGGCGATAACGTCGGCCCGGAATGATAGTTCCGCGGCAGTACGGCGCAGGTAAGGACGATCCGTTCACGCTTCATTCAGCCACTGCACCAGCTCCGCGTTGATCTCGCGAGGATAGGTGTGGCTGAGGTCGTCGATCTCGCGATAGGTCACGTCTGCGCCGGCGGCGGCGAGGGCTGCCTGCGTCTGCCGCGCGGTCTGCACCGGAAACATCCAGTCGAGCTTGCCGTGCGTGATGAAGATCGGCAGCCGCTGCAGGCGTGTGGCATCGGCCATCTCCGCCATCAGCGGATGGAAGGTCGCCGACACCGGCGCGAGATGCGTGAAGGGCGAGGCGCCGTCGAGCCCGGTGACGTAGCAGAAGGTGCCGCCGTCGCTCATGCCTGTCAGCAGCATGCGCGAGGCGTCGACGGTCCAGCGGCTGCGCACCGTATCGAGAATGCGCATGAAGTTGGGCGTGTCGGAATCGTCGCCCATCAGGGCCCAGGTCGGGCCGGTCGCGGTCGGCGCCACCAGGATCGCACCAAGACTGCGGGCATCGCGCAGCCAGCTCCACAGAAAGCCGCGGCCATTGCCGCTGCCGCCATGCAACGCCATCACCAGCGGCATGGCGCGTTCGGGAGTGTAATATTCGGGCACGTAGACCGAAAAGCCACCGCGGCTGCCGGGCTCGTTGTGATCGTGGATGATGCCGGTGTGCGCGTCCGCGCCGGCTTCGAGTCGCGACAACAGGTCGGCATTCTCGCGATTGGCGGAGTTGAGGAAGAAGCTGCTCACGGGCGGAAACTGCACGGCCAGCGGATAGAGTGCCTCCTGCGCGCGCGGGACGTGGCGCAGCGCGCGGAAGACCGCGACGAGATCGCCATTGCCACGCTCGACCTCGCGCAGGCCGGTAAAGGCGGCGAGCGTCTCGTCGCAGGCCCGATCGAGCCGCTCGCGCAGTCCGGTGAACTGTTCCGGCCATTCTCCGATTGCCGCGCGCACCGTTTGCAACGCCTCGTCGGGAGCGCCGATCGCGTTCATCACCGAGCCGAAGGCCGGGGGGTGCAGGTTGCGCTGAAAGAAGGCGAGCGCCTCCAGCGCATTGAGCAGCGGCGGCAGCACGGCCACGATATCGTCAACGACGGCCTCGCTCATCGTCGTTTCCTTGCTTCAGTTCGGCTTGTCAGTGCAGCTTCGGCGCCTTCAAGAGCTTGAAGCGATCGGTCGAGGTTACCGTGACGTCGAAGGTGACGCCTTCATGATGTACCGTCAGCGGCACGTCGACGCCGGCAGCGCCGAGGCTCCACAGCTTCTTGTAGAAGCCGGTCTGGCTCGTGACCTTCTCGCCGTCGACCGCGAGGATGACGTCGCCGGTCTTGAGCTCGGCAAGGGCGGCCGGACCGTTGGCGGAGATCCCGATCACCACCACGCGGTTGTCGATCTCGGTCGAAAAGAGTCCGAGCCACGGCCGTGCCGGCTTGTTGACGCGGCCGAACTTGCGCAGATCGTCCAGGATCGGTTTCAACAGGTCGATCGGCACGATCATGTTGACGTGCTCGGCCTTGCCGTCGCGCTCGCGTTCGAGCTGGAGCGAGCCGATGCCGATCAACTCGCCGCGCTCGTTGAGGAGCGCCGTGCCGCCCCAGTTCGGATGCGCGGGATGGGTGAAGATGGCCTCGTCCAGCAGATATTCCCAGTAGCCCGCGAATTCCTGCTTGGCCACGATCTGGCTCGCGACCGAACGCGTGCGTCCGCCGGCGCCGCCGACCACGACGCGGTCGCCGAGCCGGGTCTCGGCCGAGATGCCGAGCGGCAAGGGGTCGACCTCGAGCTGGCCGAGCGCCTGCACCAGGCCAAAGCCGGTGACGGCATCGAAGCCGAGCACATGTCCCTCCACCACGCGCCCGTCTCCGACATGCAGCCACACCGACTCTGCTTCGGTGATGAGGTAACCGATGGTGAGCACCAGCCCGTGGTCGATCACGACGCCGTTGCCGGCGCGCTCGGTCCCCAGCGTCTCGGCACTGAAGGCGTCCGGCGGGATGATGGCATGCAGGCCGACGACGGAGGCGAGCGCGCGGTCGAGATCGAAATCATAATCGCTCGCCCGCGGCTGATTGGCCGGCGGCACTCTCCATTCGGTCAGAGCGGGCATGGAGTTCTCCTGGCTGAGAGCATCGCTCCGCCGTGGCTAGCGGAACGACACGCGAAGCACCGATAATTTAGGCCGGAGGAGGCCGTCTTGAAAGCCTCGTTCCCAACTATTCCAGAGAACGCCGTATGAAATCTTTGAAAGGCACAGGACCGGTTCATGCACGGGTCGGTCGGGCGGCTCTCCGGCATTGACCGCATGGCTGCTGTCCGGCGAGGTGCTAGGCGCCGTACATTGAAGCTGCTAACCATTGCCGCTTCGTTTGACCCAGGGATCACGGACCGAAGCATGGACAACCGCAGCGACATCTGGCGTGGCATCGACACGATCAAGGCACGTTTCATCGACCTCAGCGACAAGGTCTGGGGCATGCCCGAGGTCTGCTACACCGAGGCGCGGTCCGCCGCAGAACATCTCGCCGAGTTGCGTCATCAGGGTTTTCGCATCACCGAGCAGCTCGCGGGCATTCCGACCGCGGTGATGGGCGAATGGGGCGAGGGCGGACCGGTCATTGCCTTCATGGGGGAATATGACGCGCTGCCGGGCCTGAGCCAGGAGGCGGGCGTCGCGGAGCATCGTCCGGTCGAGACCGGCGGCCACGGTCATGGCTGCGGCCACAATCTGCTCGGTTCCGCAGCTCTCCTCGCCGCGACCGCGGTGAAGGACTGGCTCGCCGAGAACAAGGTGCCGGGCCGCGTGCGCTATTACGGCTGCCCCGCCGAGGAAGGCGGCGCGGCAAAAGCGTTCATGGTACGCTCCGGTGCATTTGAAGACGCCGACATCGCCATCACCTGGCATCCGCACAGCTTCTGGGAAGTCGCGGTGACGCCGTCACTCGCCAACACCCGCGCCGATTTCATCTTCACCGGCCGCACCTCGCATGCGGCAGCCTCGCCGCATCTCGGCCGCTCGGCGCTCGACGCTGTGGAGCTGATGAATGTCGGCGTGAACTATATGCGCGAGCACATGCCGAGCGACGCGCGCGTGCACTACGCGCTGCTCGACACCGGCGGCATCGCCCCGAACGTGGTGCAGGCGCATGCACGCGTGCGCTATTCGATCCGTGCCCGTGATCTGCCCGGCATGAACGAGCTGGTTGGACGCGTGAGCAAGATCGCGGAGGGCGCGGCGCTGATGACCGAGACCAAGGTCGAGATGAAGATCATCTCCGCGGTCTCCAACATCCTGCCGAACACGCCGCTGGAGCAGGCGCTGCACCGGGTCATGGAAGAACTTGGACCGCCGCATTTCGACGACGCGGACAAGGGCTTTGCCACGGAGATCCGCGCGACGCTGAGCGACAAGGACATCGAGTCGGTCTATTACGCGATCGGCATGGAGCCGACCGACCGGCCGCTGGCTGACTTCCTGGTGCCACTCGATGCCAAGCGCAATCCGCTGGTCGGCTCGACCGACGTCGGCGACGTGAGCTGGGTCGTGCCGACCGTGCAGGTCCACGCACCCACGGTTGCAATTGGCACGCCCTTCCACACCTGGCAGGTGGTCGCGCAGGGCAAGAGCGCGCATGCTCACAAGGCCATGGTGCAGGCCGCTAAGGCGATGGCCGGCATCGGCATCAAGGCGCTGACGGACCCGGAGCTGATCAAGGCTGCCAAGGCTGACCTCGAGAAGCGGACGGCCAAGACGCCTTACGTCTGTCCGCTGCCAGACCACGTCGCGCCGCCGCTCGACATGTCCGTGGCGTAGAATTTCGCCTCGATACTTCGTCTGATGCGGCGACCAAATTTTCTGCAGTGCAGCGCGGAATTCAGCGTGTTTTGATGCTGGATTGCCGAACGGATGGGCTGCGGAATATGGTTTTGCCCAACAGACAGTCAGAAGACCGTTTGCATACACACGGTCGCAGTTGACGCGCACCCCATTCGGTGTGCCATCTACCGCCAGCCAATCCCGGTGGTCGCCTCGCGCGACCGCCTGCATCCATACGGGAACCAGACGGGGACAACCATGCTGGATAAAGAACTGCGTTCGATGATCGGTGACGTGAAGGACGGGCGGATGGATCGCCGCGGCTTCATTCAGCGCCTGGCTGCCGTGGGTCTCACCGCGCCTTTGGCCAACCAGATCCTCGCGCTTGGTGGCGTCGCCATGGCTGAGGGCGCCTCGACCTACAAGCCGACCAAGCGCGGCGGCGGTGGTGCGCTCAAGCTGCTGTGGTGGCAGGGGCCCACCCTGCTCAATCCGCATTTTGCCACCGGCACCAAGGACCAGGACGGCGCGCGCCTGTTCTACGAGCCGCTCGCCTGTTGGGATCCCGACGGCAACATGAAGCTGGTTCTGGCCGCCGAAATTCCCTCGATCCAGAACGGAGGCCTCGCCGCTGACGGCAAGTCGGTGACCTGGAAGCTCAAGCCCGGCGTCAAATGGCATGACGGCACGCCGTTCACAGCCGACGACGTCGTCTTCAACTGGGAATATGCCAAGGATCCGGCGACCTCCGCACTGACCATCGCGACGCTCCGCGACATCACGGTCGAGAAGGTGGACGACCTCACGGTCCGCATCCTGTTCAACAAGCCGACGCCGTTCTGGGCCGACGCTTTTGTCGGGGCTCCCAATACCATCATCCCAAAACATCTGTTCAAAGACTATATGGGGTCCAAGTCGCGGGAGGCGCCGACCAACCTCTCGCCGGTCGGCACCGGCCCCTACAAGTTCGTCGAGTTCAAGCCGGGCGATCTTGTCCGCGGCGTGATCAATCCCGATTATCACATGGCGAACCGGCCCTATTTCGATTCGATCGAGATGAAGGGCGGCGGCGATGCCGTCTCTGCCGCGCGCGCGGTGATCCAGACAGGCGAGTATGATTTCGGCTGGAACATTCAGGTTGAGGACGACGTGCTGCTGCGCCTGGAGAAGGGCGGCAAGGGAAAGACCGTCTACGCCGTCGGCGGCGACACCGAATTCATCGCGCTGAACTTCACCGACCCCAACACCGAGGTCGATGGCGAACGCTCCTCGATGAAGACCAAGCACCCGCTGTTTTCTGATCCAGCGGTGCGCAAGGCGCTCTCGCTGCTGATCGATCGCGAGTCGGTCAAGAAGGCGATCTACGGCCGCGCCGGTCGCACCACCGCCAACTTCCTCAATGGGCCCGAAAAATTCGTGTCCAAGAACACCTCGTGGGAGTTCAGCGTCGAGAAGGCCTCGAAGATCCTCGACGATGCCGGCTGGAAGCCGGGCGCCGACGGCATCCGCGAAAAGGACGGCAAGAAGCTCAAGCTCGTCTATCAGACCTCGATCAACGGGCCGCGCCAGAAGACGCAGGCGATCGTCAAGCAGGCCTGCCAGAAGGCGGGCATCGACGTCGAGCTGAAATCGGTCGTCGCCTCCGTGTTCTTCTCCTCCGACGTCGGCAATCCCGATACCTATTCCAAGTTCTACGCCGACATGGAGATGTTCCAGATCCCGCTGAGTCAGCCCGATCCGTCGCAGCACATGCGTCGCTACCTTTCGAACCTCGTTGCCACCAAGGAGAACAAGTGGCAGGGCACCAACTTTCCGCGCTGGGTCAACAAGGAGTACGACGCGACCATCCAGGCCGCCGACGGCGAGATGGATCCGGTCAAGCGCGCGGCGCTCTACATCAAGGCCAATGATCTCATGTACCAGGACATCGTTTTCATCCCGGTGCAGCACCGCCTGAAGGTCGAGGCGGCCGCCAACAATCTGCGCCCGGTGGTTTCGGGCTGGGCCAACGAGACCGACAATTTGTTCGACTGGTACCGCGAAGAATGATCACGCACGCCTAGAGCGGTCCTTCTTCATGAGCCAGTATGTCCTGCGTCGCCTCCTGATCGCGATTCCGAGCCTGCTCGGAATTTCGCTCGTGCTGTTCGTCGTGCTCGCACTAGCCCCGGGCGATCCCTTCTCGGAGCTGGCGACCAATCCGAACGTGCCGCCCGAAGTCGCTCTCGCGCTTCGGGCGAAGTTCGGCCTCGACGATCCGATCTACCTTCGTTACCTGCACTGGCTCAACGCCATGCTGCACGGCGACTGGGGTTTCTCCTTCGTCAGCCGGATGAACGTCGACACGCTCATTCTCCAGCGACTGCCAACGACGCTCTATGTGATCGGCTCGGCGCAGATCCTGGCGCTCCTGATCGCGATCCCGGTCGGGGTCTATGCCGCAACGAAACCTTATTCGCTGTTCGACCAGGTCGCCAACACGCTCGCCTTTGTCGGCTTCTCGCTGCCGACCTTCTTCACCGGCATCCTGTTCATCCTGATCTTCTCGGTCACGCTGGACTGGCTGCCTTTCGTCTACACGACCGACATCAAGGGCACGGGTATTCACTGGGTGCTGGAGATGATCCGTCAGGCGATCATGCCGGTGGCGGTGCTCGGCCTGTTCCAGGCTGCCTCGATGACGCGTTTCGTGCGCTCGGCGATGCTGGACGTGATCCGGCTGGACTACGTCACCACCGCGCGCGCCAAGGGCATCGGCCAGCGGCGGTTGATCATCAAGCACGTGATGCGCAACGCGATGATCCCGGTCGTCACGCTGATTGCGTTGCAAATCCCGGCGGTGTTCGGCGGCGCCATTGTCACCGAGCAGATTTTCCGCATTCCCGGCATCGGCTCGCTGCTGATCTCCTCCATCCTTTCCAACGACACGCCGGTGGTGATGGCCGTCACCTTCGTCTTTGCGTGCCTGGTCGTGCTGTTCAACCTCATCGCGGACGTTCTTTATGGCTGGCTTGACCCTCGCATCTCCCTCCGCTGAGCGGCGCGTCTACTCGCCCTGGCGCGAGACGTGGCGGCGCTATAGCCGCCACAAGCTTGCCGTCGTCAGCGCGTTCCTGCTCCTCGTTCTGATCCTGGCGGTGGTGGTCGGCCCCTTCATCTGGCGGGTCAAGATCGACGACATCGACATCGTGGCGGGCATGCAGGGGCCGTCGCTGGCCCATCCCTTCGGCACCGACGATCTCGGGCAGGACATCCTCGCCCGCATGATCTATGGCGGGCGCATCTCGCTCGCGGTCGGCCTCGCGGCGATGCTGGTCTCGGTATTTGTCGGGGTGCTGATCGGCGCGCTCGCTGGCATGTCGCGCGGTGCGCTCGGTCATGGGCTGATGTGGCTCACCGATCTCTTTTTGTCGCTGCCGCAATTGCCCCTGCTGCTGCTGCTGATCTATCTCTTCCGCGATGGGCTGAAGGCCGCTTTCGGCCCCGAGGGCGGCATTTTCATCCTGATCGTGCTCGTGATCGGTGGCTTGCGCTGGATGCCGGTCGCGCGCCTCGTCCGCGCCCAGTTCCTGTCGATCCGGGAGAAGGAATTCGTCGAAGCCGCGCGCGCGCTCGGGGCAAGCCCGGTGCGGCAGGTGGTGCGCCATATCCTGCCCAATGCGCTGGGTCCGGTGATCATCGCCGGAACCATCGACGTGGCCGCAGCCATCATCGCGGAATCGACACTGTCCTTCCTCGGCCTCGGCTTCCCTCCGGATACGCCGACCTGGGGCCGGCTGCTTTATGACGCGAAAGACTTTCTCGACATCGGCCCGCACTGGGCGCTGTTTCCGGGCGGCGCGATCTTCATCGCGGTGGTCGCCATCAACTTCATCGGCGACGGCCTGCGTGACGCGCTCGATGCGCGGCGGGTGATCTGATGGCGCCGTTGCTCGAGATCAAGGGACTGAAAACCCACTTCTCCACCGACGACGGCATCCTCCAGGCCGTCGACGGTGTCGATATCTCCATTAACCGCGGCGAGACGCTCTGCGTCGTCGGCGAATCCGGCTGCGGCAAGACCGTCACCGCGATGTCGATCCTGAAGCTGATCGCGATGCCGCCGGGCCGCATCGCGGCAGGCGAGATCATTTTCGAAGGCCGCGATCTCGTGCCGCTGACGAGCAGTCAGCTCGACGAGATCCGCGCCAAGGAGATCGGCTTCATCTTCCAGGAGCCGATGACCTCGCTCAATCCGGTGCTCACCATCGGCGAGCAGATCGCCGAAAGCCTGCGCCGCCATGAGAACGTCACCAGGAAACAGGCGCTCGAGCGCACCATCGAGATGCTCAAGCTGGTGCAGATACCCAATGCCGAAGGCCGCGTGCACAACTATCCCCATCAGTTCTCCGGCGGCATGCGCCAGCGCGTGATGATCGCGATGGCGCTTGCCTGCAAGCCGAAGCTGATCATCGCCGACGAGCCCACCACGGCCCTCGACGTCACCATTCAGGCGCAGATCCTCGATCTGCTCCAGGACATGAAGGAACGTTTCGGCATGGCGGTGATGCTGATCACCCATGCCATGGGCGTCGTCGCCGAGACCGCGCAACGCGTCGTCGTGATGTATGCCGGCAAGGTCGTGGAGGAGGCGTCTGTCGACGAGCTCTTCGGTAATCCCGGCCATCCCTATACCCAGGGACTGATCCGCTCGATCCCGCGCATCGATCTCGACAGCGAGCACAAGGTGCGGCTGGAGGCGATCGGCGGCTCGGTGCCGATCCTGATCAATCCGCCGGTCGGCTGCCGCTTCGCTCCACGCTGCCGCCACGCCATGAGCGTCTGCACCGAGAGGGAGCCGCTGCTGCGCGAGATCGCGCCAGGCCACCGCATGGCCTGCCATCTGGGAGATACGCAGTTGGGAGGCACAGCATGACCGAGCCCTTGCTCTGCGTCAGCGGCCTGAAGAAATATTTCCCCGTGCACGGCGGCCTGCTGTCGCGTCAGGTCGGCAGCGTTTATGCCGTCGATGGGGTCTCGTTCTCGGTCAACCGCGGCGAGACGCTCGGCCTCGTCGGCGAATCCGGCTGCGGCAAGTCGACGACCGGACGCTGCGTGCTGCGCCTGATCGAGCCGACCGACGGCGAGGTCGTTTTCGACGGTCAGGATGTCCGCCAGCTCGGCGGCAACGATTTGCGCGCGATGCGGCGGAACATGCAGCTTGTGTTCCAGGATCCGTTCGCCTCTCTCAATCCGCGCATGACGGTCGGCGCCATCCTCGGCGAAGCCCTCGTCATCCATAAGCTCGGCTCATCGGCCAAGGAGCGTGAGGATCGCGTCGCGAGCCTGCTGGTGAAGGTCGGGCTCAAGGCCGAGCACATGCGCCGCTATCCGCATGAATTCTCCGGCGGTCAGCGCCAACGCATCGTGATCGCGCGTGCGCTCGCAGTCGAGCCGAAACTGATCGTCTGCGACGAACCGGTGTCTGCGCTCGACGTCTCGATCCAGGCGCAGGTCATCAACTTGCTGGAAGATCTCCAGGCCGAGCTGAACCTCACCTATCTCTTCGTCGCGCACGATTTGTCGGTGGTCGAGCACATCTCCGACCGCGTCGCGGTGATGTATCTTGGCCGTATCGTCGAGCTCGCCAAGGCCAGCGACCTCTACCGCAATCCGCAGCATCCCTACACGAGGGCGCTGTTATCAGCGGTGCCGGTGCCCGATCCCAAGCTCAAGCGCGAGCGCATCCGCCTCAAGGGCGACGTTCCGAGCCCGATGAAGCCGCCGTCGGGCTGCCACTTTCACACCCGCTGTCCCATCGCCCAGCCGCGTTGCGCAGAAAGCGCACCGGAGCTGAAGGAAGGAGCGGGCGGGCACTTCGTGGCGTGCCATCTCGCCTGACGCCTGACGCCGAGAAATGCGGAGCACGCATTCATGCGTGAAGCAGGCCGTGCCCCGAAAGGGCCTGCCTGAAAGCCTCAACCGAGGTGTGGTGATGCGCGAACAGACCCGCCTCTCGCGCGCCGGCGACATTGGGCATGAGATCGTCGACGAACAGGACGCTCTCCGGTTTGACGTCGAGCTCCGACAGACAAAGGCGGAAGCAGCGCGGGTCCGGCTTCGCCGTCTTGAACCGGGCCGAGGCATAGATTCGGGAGCCGAACAGCGGCGGCAATTCCGGCAGCAGTGCAGCGATATGGTCGGCGACCAGCGTGGTGTTGTTGGTCAGGACGGCAATGTCGATGGTTTGCCGCAAGCTGCCGGCAATCTCCAGCATCGCACGATCGGCCTGCATCGAACGGCGTCGCGCCTCGATCCACTCGTCCAGTGACAGCGGATAGCCGATGCGGTCGCCGAAGCCCCGCAAATAGTCCGCGGCGTCGAGAGTGCCGGAATCGCCGAGCAGCTCGAAGCCGCTGTCCCAGATCGCCTTGTGGACGGATTCGCTCGTGGTCCCCGCAAGCTTCGCCAGCCATGCGACACGCTTTGCCCTGTCGTAGTCGCAGAGGACATTGTCCATGTCGAAGAGGACGAGTTTGATTTTACCAGTCACAGCAGCACTCTCGGATTGGCCGACCATCCGGCCGTGATCCAAGCCATACCGCGCTGGAGCGCGGGCGACAAATCCGGGGCAACGGTCGATCCGTCACGCGCTCCTGGCGGGCCAGGGGACGACCTGTCCCGACATCACCAGCCGGTCACGGCCGTTGTCCTTGGCGGCGTACAGCGCGCGGTCGGCGGCGGCGACCAGCGTGCTGCAGTCCGTCGTGGTTTGGGATGGAAGGCTCGTCGCGCCGCCAATGCTTGCAGTCACCAGGCGGGAGGGGGGACTTTGCGCATGCAGCATGGCGAGATCTTGCAGGGCCTTGCGAATCCCATCGCCGACCTCGGCGCAGCCCTCGGGACCGGTGTTCGGCAACAGCACGGCGAATTCTTCGCCACCATAGCGCGCCGCGAGATCGGCCGGGCGCTTGGTGTGCGCTGATAGGATCCGGGCCAGCGCGCGCAGGCATCCGTCACCCGCCAGATGGCCATATTGGTCGTTGAATTTCTTGAAATGATCGACATCGATCAACAGGAGCGAGAGCTGCGAGCCGTCGCGCCGGGCCCGCGCCCATTCATCAGCGAGGCGCTCGTCGAATGCGCGTCGATTGGCGAGCCCGGTGAGGCCGTCGGTCGTCGCAAGCGAGGCGAGCTTGTCCTGAAGGTCCTTCTGCTCGGTCATGTCGCGCACCACCGCGACGACGCCGTCGATCTCGCCGCTGTCCGATGCCAGGGTCACGTGCAACGCCGCCTCCGCCCAGATCTCGCCCTTGTCGCGATGACGCTGGCGATAGACGAACCGCGCCTCCTCGGCCTCGCCATTCTTAAGCGCGGCGATGGCCTGCTCAACCCGCTCGATGTCGTCGGCATGAATGCCGGCCAGGGCCGAGGTGGCCAGCAGTTCGTCAGAGGACCAGCCCGTGATGCGTACGCAGGAGGGGGAAACGTAGAGCAGCCGGTTGTCGAGCCCGATCCGGGTCACCATGTCGCTGGATTGCTCGGCCAACAGGCGGAAGTTTGCTTCGTTGACGACGAGGGCCTGGGCCATGCGCTGCCGCTGCACGAGTTGACGGACCAGGTAGAAGCCAATCACCGCGATCAGCAGCACGAGGCCTAGGACGAAGGTGCTGCGCGCAGCCGCGGCTTGCCGCCAGGGCGCCAGCACGTCGTCCCGCGACTTGCTCGCCAACACCATCAGGGGATAGCGGCTGCTGCGTTGGTAATAGCTCAGCCGCTGGACGCCATCGAGCGGCGACTTGAAGTAGTAGACTGCTGCGGCGGGACGGCTTTCCCATCCCTTGAATAAGGGTGCATTGGACAGGTCGCGTCCGACAAAGGCGCCGCTCTCGTCGCGGCTGCGCGCCAGCATGATGCCGCTATCGTTGAGCAGCGATGCCGAGCCGTTCGTACCGATGTCAAACCGCTCGTAGAACGTAACGAAATAGCTGACATCGATCGTGAGCAGGGCAACGCCGGCGAAGCCGCCGTCCGCATCGTTGATCCGGCGGGACGCGGTGACGACCCATTGGCCCCCGGCTCGACTCTTCACGGGCGATCCGATCAACGTGCCCATCTCGGGCGAGCCACGATGACGCTGGAAATATTCGCGGTCGCTGTTGTTGAGCTTGGAGAAATCGAGGTGCTCGGTCGTAGCCAGCCACTGCCCGGTCGCGTCATAAACGAAGATGCCGCGGATGCGGTCCGATGATTTCCGTGTCGGCAGATAGGCCTGAAGCTTGGTAATCGTGTCCGGACCCGTCCCGTCGATTTCGAGCCGATGGACCAGGCCTACGAGGATCGTATCAACGAGTTCGAACGTGTCGTCCGCATGCTGGATCAGCGAATGCGCCAGATTGGCGACATCGATCTCGGCGTTCCTGAGTTCGGCGTTGCGGGTTTCCCATTCGCGCCAGCCGCTCAAGCCGAGGATGGCGAAGCAGGTCAGGATGACGAAACCCGCCGCCCAGAGCGGAAGGCGCGTCTTTCCGAGTTCTCGGCCCGTGGTCATCAGGCTTGCTCCATTTCGGCGCAAACCTCTCACTTTGGCCTTAACGGGCTGTTGCAACATCCGCGCGGATTGTGCGCTTCCGGTCGGAACAGTCCTCGACAACTGACGGGCTATTGTCGAGCTAACCAGGCTGGCCTCAGGTGTCGGCTTCGCCCGGGCTTTCTGCCTCACTCATCCAGCGTGAAGCCGACGCGCAGTGTCACCTGGTAGTGGCGCACGGCACCGTTCTCGATATGGCCGCGCGTTTGCACCACCTCGAACCATTTCATCTCGCGAACGGTCTTGGCGGCACGGCTGACCGCGTTCTTGATCGCATCCTCGATCGAGGTCTCGGACGATCCGACCAGTTCCAGGATCTTGTAGACGTGATCCGTCTCGCTTGTGGCCATGACTATTCTCCCCTCGTGCTGTGGCGGGACCGGATATGTCTGTCGCGGACAACTGGCGCCCGCGCGACATCCGGCCTCGACTCTGAACGGATGCCGGCGCTCCGAGTTCCGTCCCCGGCAGGAGCCTGCCGCTCGCCTTCCGCGCGCCGCCTAGGCTCCCATCTTTTGTAAGTGCACGAAAATCTGGATCGCGTGTGCAAGCGGCGCTCCTGAATTGGCGCGCGGTCGTGGGCGTGCTCTTGCCGGTTCCGATATGAGCAAGCTAACCTCGGCCTTTCCTCTGGCATCTTCGAAGTGCGGTGATGATCGGGCGTTGGACGAGGGGCGCTCTGGCTGCGATCGGTCTCTGCGTTGTGCCTGCGCCGGGCATCGCGCAGGACGATCTCGATGCTGCCCCGGTGAGCATGTCGCTGCAGGTCACGACTGATCCCTCCACCATCGAGTGCCGCCGGCTGGAGACCGTCAATCCGGCCTCGCTGGTCTTCTTGCCGCTGCGCCGGACCTTCAACGAGGATTTTGACGAGCATCCGCTGGCGAACGGACGCTGGGTGTCGCACTACGCCGGTGGTGCGGCCTGGCCGGAGGCGCGCTACTGGGGCGGCGACGGCTCCGACTTCAAGCGCAAGACCAGCGCCAATGGCGAGCAACAGATCTATGTCGATCCGCGCTACGCCGGGCGCGCCTTGGCGCCGCTTGGGCTCGATCCGTTCAAGGTCAAGGACGGCGTGCTGTCGATCGTCGCCAGCCGTACCCCGCCGGGGTTGAAGCCGGTGCTGTTCAACAACGAATACATCTCCGGGATCCTCACGACCCAGGGCACGTTCGCGCAGAAGCACGGCTATTTCGAGATTCGCGCCAAGGTGCCGGTCGGGCACGCTGTGTGGCCGGCGTTCTGGATGCTGGCGGATGACGGCGGCTGGCCGCCCGAGGTCGACGTGCTGGAAGGCCGCGGCGAAAAGCCGGGTGATCTCGTGATGACGACGCATTGGCGGATTCCCTCGACCCAGAAGATCCAGTCCTGCGGCTTCGACTTCGCGGTCGGTGACGCTTCGAGCGCATTCCACACTTACGGTGTGCTGTGGGAGGAGGATCGCCTGGTCTATTTCATCGACCGCAGGCCGGTGTCCGACATCAAGGTGCCGATCGGATTCGACGATCCCATGTACATGATCGTCAATCTCGCGATCGGATCGAAATTCTTTCTCGGGGTCGGACCTGTCGACGCGGAGTCGCCGCCTACCGTCGCATTCGAGATCGACCGGATTTCCGTCTACCAGATCGATTTGGAGCAGGCCCGGAGATAGCAATGCCAGCTGGTTTCTCGCGGCGCGATCTTGCAAAGCTCGCGGGCCTTGCGGCGGTTGGCGCAGCGGCTACGCGCGGGCTCCACGCCGGCTTCGTTGGTGTCGTAAGGCCAGACGTCAACCTTACGGATCCAGCTCCGTATCCCAATAGAGATAGTCCAGCCAGCTGTCGTGCAGATAGTTCGGTGGGAACAGCCGGCCGTTGCGGTGGAGCTGGTGCACCGTCGGCGCGAACGCGTGCTGGCGTGGAAACATCTTGGCCTGCACCGGCGTCAGATTACCTTTGCGCAGATTGCAGGGCGAGCACGCCGCGACCACGTTCTCCCAGGTGGTCTGGCCGCCTTTGCTGCGCGGGATGATGTGGTCGAAGGTGAGGTCTTCGGGCGAGCCGCAATATTGGCAGGCGAAACGATCGCGCAGGAAGACGTTAAATCGGGTGAAGGCAGGGTGCGTGGTCGGCTTGACGAACGATTTGAGCGAGACGACGCTCGGCAGCTGCATTTGCAGCGTGGGACTATGGACCGCCTGATCGTAATGCGCGACGATGTTGACGCGGTCGAGGAATACCGCCTTGATCGCGTCCTGCCACGACCACAAAGACAGTGGGTAGTAACTCAGCGGCCGGAAGTCCGCATTCAGCACCAACACCGGCCAATGGCCTTGCGAGACATGTGCGTTCAAGTAACGCTCCTGGCCTCCAATGTACGCTGCGAAGCAGCACGTACTGACATACTACATGCAGCGTGACGGGATTGTGAAGCCCGTTGAGCGACTTATTCCGGCACAAGCAATGCGGCCGGGGGGGTGGCAAACCGCGCAAAACGCCGTGATTTCCAGGTCCGAGGCCGTGGAGGCCGCGCCATCCTGACAGCGCGACGTGGATGTGCCGAGGCAGCTACTCCCGCACCCGCTCCAGCTTCTGCAAACATCGCGTCGCCCGCACCGCGGCCGGCATCTCCTCATCCGGAAAGCTGGTCTTCCAGTCGGTGACGCCGACCTCGCCGACATAGATGTCACCCTTCGAATCCAGCGCGATGCCGTGTGGTGCCAGGAACTTGCCGCTCGCAATGCCCGGGCCTGCCTCGCCGCCAAGCCGCGCGATGCGGTTGCCTTTGGCGTCCACGATCGACAACCGCGGGCCGAGATTGGGCACCTTGCGGTTGACGGCCAGGCCAGGGCCGAGTTCCCCGATGACGAAGGTCGGGCTCTTAGCCCCACCGCAACAGCACAGCGCACAGGGGCGGTGCAGATTGTTCCACTGCGTCTCGTACCTGCCGCTGCCGTCGAACACCTGCACGCGGTGGTTCTCGCGGTCGGCGACATAGACAAAGCCGTCGGCGTCGGTGGCGATGTTGTGCACGATGTTGAACTGGCCGGGATCGGTGCCGGGCTCGCCCCAGCTTGTCATCAGTTCGCCATCGGGCGTGAACTTGTGCACGCGCGCATTGCCATAGCCGTCGGAGACGTAGATTTCGCCCTTCGGCGACAGCGCGGTGTGGGTACAGCGGTGGAAGGGATCGCCGCTCATGAACGGTGACGGTTTCTCGGGGATGCCGATCGTCAGCAGCACCTTGCCGTCGGTGGTGCACTTGCGCACGGTGTGGTCGCCGTCATCGGTGCTATAGAGATTGTCGTCGGCATCGATGTGCAGGCCGTGGGCGCGCGAGAACAGGCCTTCGCCCCAACTGCGCAAGAAATTGCCCTCGCGATCCAGCACGACCATCGGATGGGCCCCGCGGTTGAAGACGTAGACGCGGTCCTTGCTGTCGACCGCGACCGAAGCGACGTCGGTGAGCTGCCATCCGTCCGGCAGCTTTGCGAAGTTTTCAACGACGCGGTAGCGGTGCTCGCCGGTGCCGAGAATGGCTGGCATTGAATGTCCTCTCTTGTTGTCATTCCGGGGCACGCGAAGCGTGAACCCGGAATCCATCGTACGGCATTTTCGAGGTGGAATGGATTCCGGGTTCGCGCTGCGCGCGCCCCGGAATGACGGCTGTGTTCATGTCCGCCCCAGAATCCCTTCCTCGATCGCCTTGATTTGGAGCGCGAGATATTTCGAGTTGATCCGGCATTGCGCGAGGCTGCCGGCGATGAACCAGAGGCCGGGTTGCCTGGTGCGCGCATACATGTTGCGCAGCTCGAGGCCGTCGCCAAAACCCCAGATCGGGCCGACTCGCTCGGCGACGCGGTCGCCGAACAGTTTCCGCACCAGATATTCCTGCGTCTTGTAACCGGTCGAGAGCACGATCAATTCGGCCGGAAGGCTTGCGCCGTCCTTCATCCGGACGCCCTCGGTGACGAAGCCCTCGATGTCGGAAAACTGCCTGAGCTTGATCGCACCCTCGACGATGAGGTTGGAGCAGCCGACATTGAAATAATAGCCGCCGCCACGGGTGAGATATTTGAACTGCCAACCGGTGCCGGCCTCGCCGAAATCGAGTTTGAAGCCGACGCGCCGCAATCCGTCGAGCAGCTCCTTGTCGAGCTCCTTCGACTGCTCCGTCAGCATCACATGGGTCTTCTTCGCCAGCGGCGTCGGCATCGAGGTGGCGATCAGATCATTGTCCTCGAGCGTGCCCTCATTGTAGGTCGCATAAGCGAGTTGGGCCGACGGCTCGATATTGGTGACGAGCGTAGGTGAACGCTGCACCAGCGTCACGTCGGCGCCACTGGAGTGAAGATCCTGCGCGATATCGTGACCGCTATTGCCGGTGCCGATGACGATGGCGCGTTTGCCCGTCCAGCTCTCGCCGTCCTCGTAGCGGCTCGAATGCAGCAGCGTGCCCTTGAAGTTATCGAGGGTCGGAATAACAGGCACATTGGCGATGCCGCTGACGCCGGTTGCCATCACCACATGGCGGGGGTGCATGATACGCTCACTGCCGTCGGTGTGCCGCAGTGTGACCGTCCAGTGGCCTTTCGCATCGTCGTAGGCGCCGCCCTCGAATTCGGTGCCGGTCCAGAAGTTCAGCTCCATCGCGTCGACGTAAGCTTCGAACCAGTTGGCGAGCTTGTCCTTGGGGATATAGGTCGGCCAGCTCGGCGGAAACGGCATGTAGGGCAAATGATTGACCTGCACCTGGTTGTGCAGGGTCAGCGCGTGATAGCGCTTGCGCCAATTGTCCCCGATCCGTGCCTCGCGATCGACGATCAGTGTGTCGATCTTCAACTGCTTCAGCCGCGCCGCAATTGCGAGCCCGGCCTGGCCGCCGCCGACCACCAGCACGGTGGGATCGCGATCGGTGTAGTCGCGCGAGGCGCTGCGCAGGTCGAGCCAGTTCGGTCCACGGAAGTCGCGTGAATAGGCCTGGCCGCGCGGCCGCGAGGTGCCGAGCTGCTCCTCGAAGCCCTTAAGCTCGTCGAGCGCGGTGAGGAGCGTCCACGCTTTCAGGCGGTCGCCGTCGTTGGCGTCGGGCACAAGCCTGACGATGCCGCTGCCGCGCCCCAGTGCGGTTTCGAAATTGAAGATCGCTTCGATATTGTTGGTCCCGGCACGCGTCACCCAGCGCGGTGGCGGGCGGTTCGGCGCGATCTTGAAGCTGCCCGGCGCGACCTTTGCGGCGAGCGTTGTCAGCTCCCGCTCGATCGAGCCGCCGCCGGCGATCGTTTGCAGGTTCCAGCTGAATGCCAGCGCGTCGCGCCAATAGCAGTCGGCGAGGAACAGACGATCCAGCCCAGCGCCATCGGGTGCGCCAAGCGTGCGCTCAAATTCATCGAGCCAGGCTTGCGCGGATGCGGCAATATCCTTCGTCCTGTCCAGCATGCGCGACCTCGTGCCGTCTTCGCGGCGTTTCCTCTAGGGTCGAAAGCTATACTGTTTCGCAGACGGCCAATAGCCGATTACCCGAGCAGTGAGAACATGTGCCCCTGCTTCAGCGGAATGCACCCGTTGAGAGAGACCTGCGGCACCCTCGTGGTTTCAAGGAGGGGGCACGCGAAAAAGGCTCCACCTTGGTGGAGCCTCCCTCGCGCTCTTGGGATTCACAGCCGCTCGCGTAGCGGCGAGCGAACATCCCTACCTACCCCGCATCCCAGTGCCGTACAGCTCGCGCTCACGGCCGATATCGTCAGGAGACAGCGGTGGGCTTGCGGCATCGAAGCCATTCCAGCCGGACTTCTGCCAGGCGGTGCTCCGTTCCTGCAGGTTCACGGCCTTCTCGTGCAGAAGGGCATCGAGACGCGTGCGGTCCTGGTCGGGTACCCGGGCCGATACCAGCGTTCCGCCACGACGGACGCCCTCCGCGTAGCGCGACGCATCATCCTTGGAGACGCCGGCTTCGGTCAGCGCGCCAACGATGCCGCCCGTCGCGGCGCCGGCCGCGGCACCAACTGCGGTCGAAGCCAGCCATCCGGCGGCAACTACCGGTCCGAGCCCCGGAATGGCCAGCAAGCCGAGTCCTGCAAGCAGGCCCGCCGCGCTGCCGATTCCAGCGCCGATGCCGGCACCCGTGCCGGCGCCTTCGGCGCGATCGTCGACGCCGTCGCGATCGCGGTCGACCTTGGCGGTGGAGGAGCCGTACCAATTATCGGAATTGTTCGCGACGATGCTGATGTCGGAGTGCGGCACGCCCGCGGCCTCCAGACGCCTGACCGCACGTTCCGCATCCGGATAGGTGTCATAGAGTCGAGAAATGGTGGTGGTCATTTTTGATCCTCCTTACTTGGCGGGGTTCACGTTGCCCTGGAAGTCGACGCTCACGTCCGCCTTGGTCCCGGCCTTGTCGGCCTTGCCGCGCCAGACGCCATTGTCGTCCTTTTGCAGGCCGGAAACATTGGAATAGCCCGCGCCCTCGATCTTCGACTTCGCCTGTCCCTCGGTGAAGCTGTTGCGGCCTGCAACCGGTGCGTTGGAGTTGTTGTGATCAGAGCTGTTGACGGCGTTGTTGCCCGGGCCGCTTTGTGCCTTTTGCGACTGTGCGCTTACGGGCATTGATCCGAGCAGCAGGACAGCCGCAGCGAGCGAAACTAGACGTGACATAGTTTATCCTCCGGCAGTGATTGTGCCGGTCGACAACAGACGAGATTCGAATTGGTTGCTCTGCCATTTGCGACGGAAGCGCGGGTCTTCAAACTGGTCGATATTGAAGAGGCCCAGGAACGATTGCCACTCGTTCCCGTTTATGCGGTCGCGCTCTCTCGGACGCGTCGCCTGCTTTCACGCCGCCCAATAGGGCTCCCGCAGTTTGCGCTTGAAAATCTTTCCCGTTGCCTCGCGCGGCAGAGCGTCGCGGAATTCGACGTCCTTTGGCACCTTGAAATTGGCAAGCCGCTCGCGCAGGAACGATCGGACAGCGTCGGCCGAGAGCTCGGCATCGGATTCAGGCTCGACAAAGGCGCACAGCCGTTCGCCGAATTCCGCGTCCGGGATGCCGAACACGGCACAGTCGCGCACGCCGGGCATTCCGATCAGCACGTTCTCGATCTCCGCGGGATAGATGTTGACGCCGCCGGAGATCACCATGTCGCGCTTGCGGTCGCACAGGAACAGATAGCCGTCCGCGTCGAGGTAACCGACGTCGCCGACGCTGACGAGGCCGTCACGGCCGGCCTCGGCCCTTGCGTGCGACCTGCCGTGATAGTCGAAATCGGGCACTGCCGTCTGGCGCATGTAGATTTCGCCGACTTCGTTGGCACCGCACTGGCTGCCGTCATCGCGGAAGATCCTGACGATGCCGCCTTCGATGGCGCGGCCGACCGTGCCGGGCTTCTTCAGGGCTTCCTCGGCCGAGTGCCACACCGGGATCCCGGTCTCCGTCGAGCCGAAATATTCGTTGATGACCGGTCCCCACCAGTCGATCATAGCGCGCTTGACGTCTGGCGGGCAGGGCGCGGCGCCGTGCACGACGAAACGCAGGGACGACAGGTCGTAACGTTGCCTGACCGCTTCGGGCAACCGCAGCAGCCGGACGAACATGGTCGGTACCATGTGAATGTGCGTGACGCGGTGGCGCTCGATCAGCGCCAGCAGCTCCTCGGCATCGAACCGCGCCTGGAGGATGATGGTGCAACCGCTGCGGAACGCCAGCATGCCGTAGGAATGCGGCGCCGAGTGATACATCGGCCCGTTGATCAGCACGATTTGGTCTTCCCGCGGCTTGATGCCGTAGGCGATCCCGCCCACACGTTCCGAGGCGGCCGCCTGTTCGGGCTGCATCGGCATGCGCCGCACGCCCTTCGGCATGCCCGTTGTCCCCGATGTGTAGATCATTGCTGCCGCGCGCCGCGGCGGCTCCTGCGCTTGCGGATGGTCGTCGCGCCAGCGGTCCCAATCGGTCAGTCCCACCGGGATCTCGGTCAGCTCCCGAGGGATCGAGAAGGTCGCTGCGAGTTCGGGCGGGGTCGCGACGACCAGGAGAAGGACATCGGCAGGTATGCCTTCACGGATCTGCGGCAGCAAATCGGCATGGCAGACCAGGATCTTCGCCCCGCTGTCGGCCAGAATGTAACGGACCTCCTCGGCTTTCAGATGCCAGTTGATCGGCACCACCGGACTGCCCAGCGCGGCGGAGGCCGCAACCACCTCGAAGAGGGCGAAATCGTTGCGTAGCATCATCGCGACCGGCGCGGCCTCGGCAAGCCCCAGGGCGCGGAAGCCGCTCATCGCCCGCTTGATCCGGGCCCGAATGTCGTCGTAGCTGATCTGGCGTTCGCCGCTGATGATCATGGCGTCTCCTCATTCCGCTCGTCTAGCGATCATCCAGCACGTCGCCGAAGCCGACCCAGCTCTTGCCATTGAAGCGCCGGAGCTGAAGCTGCTGGAACGGCAGATAGTCGTCGGGGCCGGTCGCAACAGCCATTCCCGGCAGCAGCAGCGGCAACGTCATGTCCTTCAACGAGGCCGCCTGGCGCATGATGTTGTCGCGGCTGATATCATCCTTGCACGCCTTCAGCACCGTCATCAGCAGCGTGGCATAGTGATAGCCCGCGGCGTAGTTGGAGTTGGAGAGGTCCGCGGTCGGCATGTAGCGCTTCATGAAGGCGAAGTATTCCTTCACGCCGGGATCGTCGGCCCATTGCGGATCCATCGTGTCCTTCTGGTTGCTCGACGAGATCAGACCAACGGCGTTGTCGAGGCCCGCCGGCTCCAGAAACGAGATCGACGACGCCGAGGTCGGCACGAAGAACAGCTCCGGCTTCCAGCCGATCTCGGCCACGCCCTTGACCATCTGCGAGGTGAACTTGCCGAGCACGACGCCGAACAGCACGTTGGCGCCTGACGCCTTCAGCGTCGAGAGCTGCGAACTGATCGTCGGCGCGCTGGTCTCGTAGCTCGCCTCCGCGATGATCATGCTTGCGGCCTTGGGCCCGAGCGCTCGCTTGAACCCCGCCACATAATCGCGGCCGAAATCATCGTTCTGCGACAGGATCGCGATCTTGGCGTCGGGCTTGGCCTGCAAAATATATTTGGCGTAGACCACGCCCTCGGATTCGTAGGCCGCCATGCCCGGCATCGTCCACGGGTTCTTCTGTGGATCGGCCCATTTGGTGGCGCCGGAGAGCACGAATAGCTGCGGTACCTTCTTGGCGTTGAGATAGCGCTGCACGGCGCTATTGGTGGCGGTGCCGAGCGAGCCGAACATCATCAGCACCTCCTCTTGCTCCACCAGCTTGCGGGTCTGCTCGACCGTCTTCGGCGGCGAATAGGCGTCGTCCAGCGTGATGAACTTGACCTTGCGGCCGTTGATGCCGCCTTCGGCATTGACCTTTTCGAAGAATGCTTCCTGCGTCCGTCCGATCGCGCCGAAGCCAGAGGCCGGACCGCTGTAGGGCAGGGTCTGCCCGATGCGGATCTCGTCGCTGCCTTCGGCGTGGGCGCTGCCGCCAGCGAGCGTCAGCAGCGACATGCCGATCAGTGCGGCTGCCAGCTTCATGGTGTCCTCCCGTTTTATTGTCGGTCCGAGACGTCAGGCGCTGACGCGCATCAGAAAATCCTGTCGGGCCTGGTCGAATTCCTGTTTCATCCGGTCGACGAGCTCGGCCACCGGCGGCGCGTCGGCGATCTGGCCGATACCCTGGCCGGAGCCCCAGATGTCGCGCCACGCCTTGGACTTCATGTTGCCGCCGGAGCCGAAGTTCATCTTCGTCTTGTCGGCGGCTGGCAGATTGTCCGGATCGAGCCCGGCCGCAGCGATCGAAGGGCCGAGATAGTTGCCGTGCACGCCGGTGAAGAGGTTGGTGTAGACGATGTCGTGCGCAGCGTGCCGTGTCAAAGCGGACTTGTAGGCTTCGTCGGCGTTGGCTTCCTTCGTCGCGATGAAGCGCGTGCCCATATAGGCGAGGTCGGCGCCCAGTGTCAGCGCGGAGGCGATCGCGAATCCATCGCTGATCGCGCCCGACAGCAGGATCGCGCCGCCGAACCATTGCTTGACCTCTCGTACCAATGCGAAAGGCGAGAGCGTTCCTGCATGTCCTCCAGCGCCGGCGCAGACCAGGATCAGGCCGTCGACGCCTTGCTCTGACGCCTTGCGCGCGTGCTTGACGTTGATGACATCGTGGAACACGAGGCCGCCGTAGGAATGCGCGGCCTCGACGAGTTCGGCGGGCGGCCGTAGCGAGGTGATGATGATGGGCGCCCTGTGCTTCACACAGGTCTCCATGTCCTTCATCAGCCGGTCGTTGGAGGCGTGGCAGATCTGGTTGACGGCGTAGGGCGCGACCTTCTTGCCGGGATTGCGCGACTTGTATTCGCCGAGTTCGTCCTCGATGCGGTTCAGCCACTCGTCGAGCTTTTCCACCGGACGGGCATTGAGCGCCGGAAACGAGCCGACGACACCGGCCTTGCACTGGGCGATCACCAGCTCGGGACCGGAGACGAGGAAGAGCGGCGAGCCGACCACGGGCAGCTCGAGCGAATCCTTCAAGAGAGCGGGCAGCGCCATGATGTCCTCCCGGAAACGCAGCCCGCCGGCAGGCGGATGACGAGGCGTTTCCCTGTTGGTCGTCGCGGGCGAGTTGCCGCCCATGTTTCATTTGACGCCATTATAGGGGTTGGAGTGCGGCCTCCGATCGTTCAATATTGAACGGACGACTATTCAGATTTGAACAGAGGCCGCTTATGGACTGGGACCTTTGCAAGACCTTCGTCGCCGTCGCCGAAACCGGCAGCTTCACCGGCGCGGCACGCCGGCTGCACAGCAGCCATCCCACCGTCAGTCGCAAGATCGCGGCGCTGGAAGCCCAGCTCGGCACCAGGCTGGTGGCACGCGCCGCCGACGGCCTGGCGCTGACCGCGGATGGACGGACATTGCGCGAGCACGCCGAGGCGATGGCGGCGGCCGCGCTGCGGGCGGAGACGGCAGTCTCGGCCGGAGGGCATAAGGCGCGCGGGACCGTCAAGCTGTCGATCGGGGCGACGCTGGCGTCGCATTGGCTGATGCCGTGCCTGCCTGCTTTCCTGCGCGCGCATGATCACGTCCAGCTCGAGATCATCACCCATCCGTTTCCGGCGAGCGTGCGCCGGCGCGAGGCGGACGTGGTGCTGCGGCCCTTCGACAGCGGCGAGGAAAATCTGGTCGGCCGCAAGATCGGCCGTCTCGGCACCGGGTTCTACGCCTCGCGGGACTACGCCGGCGGGCGGTCCTTGCCGGAACGGCGCGGCGAGTGGAAGGGGCACAGCGTCATCGGTTTCGCCGACCAGACCTCCAACATCCAGCTTGCGCGCTGGAGCGACGTCGTCACGCGTCAGGCCAGGGTGGTGATGCGCTGCTCGTCGCAGGGCGACATGCTGGCGGCGGTCCGCGCCGGACTCGGAATCTCCGCCCTGTCGTGCTTTGTCGCCGAAAGTTATCCCGATCTCGTGCGCGTCGCGCCGCAGAAGCTCGCCAGCGTGGCGGACCTGTGGCTGCTGGCCCATCCCGACCTCGTCGAGCTGCCGGCGGTGCGGGCCGTGGTCGACTTCGTCGCCGATTGCGCCCGGACCGATCGCGTTAGGCTGCGGGGTTAGAGCGTTTTCGAGCGAAGTGGACACCGGTTCGCGTCAAGAAAACGCGTCAAAACAAAAAACGAGAGCCCCGTTCCGATTCCATCGGAACGGAACTGGCTCTAGGCTGATCCGGCGAGCACGCCTTCGCGTTTTTTCACCGCGCGATAATAGCTCCACCACAGATGCGCCGCCGCACCACGCAGGGGACGCCAGGGTTCGGCGAGCGGCGCCATCTGCTTCTCCGTCGGCCGCGCCTGCAAGCCGAGCCCGATGCGGATGCCTTCCTGCACGGCGAGATCGCCGGCCGGCCAGGCGTCGCCATGGCCGAGGCAGAACAGCAGATAGACATCCGCCGTCCACGGTCCGATGCCGGGCAGTGCGATCAGCGTGTGATGCGCGGCATCGGCGTCTTCTTCGGCGAGCACGTCGAGGTTCAGCCGCTGTGCGGCGATCTCGCGCGCGAGGTGTTTCAGCGTCTTGATCTTGGCGGCGGACAGGCCGAGCCGCCCCAGCCGGTCGGTGCGGGCGCGGCGGACCGCGTCATGGTCGAATGGATCGAAAGCCGCCGACAGCCGCCCCCAGATCGCCGCGGCGCTGGCTGTGGAGAGCTGCTGCCCGCAGACGATATGGGCAAGCCCCGCAAAGCCCGGCTCGCGCCGCCGCAACGCCGGCATGCCGGCGATTGCGAGCACGGGCTTGAGGCGCGGATCGCGCTTGACCAGCGCGTGGACGGCTTCTTCGAGGTCGGACTGGGTCTCGAGGTGGATGGTCATCGCTTGCTCAACTTGTCATGCGCGGGCTTGACCGCGTACCGAATATCTTACTCCGTCATTCCCGGGGCGATGCGAAGCATCGAACCCGGAATCTCGAGATTCCGGGTTCGGTCCTGCGGACCGCCCCGGAATGACAACCGTAACGGTGAAGCCCGGCCATGATGAGTTCCGAAGCATGTCGCCACCCGTTTTCCGATTTGCTCCCAGTCCGAACGGCTACCTGCATCTCGGCCACGCTTATTCCGCTCTGTTGAATTCCGACCGCGCGCGCGAGACCGGTGGGCGGCTATTGCTGCGGATCGAGGACATCGACGCGACGCGTTGCCGGCCGGAATATGAGACCGCGATCTACGAAGACCTCGCTTGGCTCGGCATTGCCTGGGAGACGCCGGTGCGGCGGCAGTCGGAGCATTTCGACGCGTATCGCGCGGCACTGGACAGGCTCTCGGCGCTCGGCCTGGTCTATCCCGCCTTCGAAAGCCGCGCCGAGATCACAAGGCTGGTTGCGGCGCGTGAAGCGGATGGGCCGTGGCCGCGCGATCCCGACGGCGCTCCGCTCTATCCCGGCGACGCCAGATCGCTGTCCGCCGACGAGCGAGACCGCCTCATCGACACCGGCGCGCCTTATGCGCTTCGGCTCGACATGGCGGCCGCCTGCCGCCGCGCCGCCGGCCTGAGCTGGAACGAACTGGGCGTGGGGCCCGATGGTGAGCGTGGCGTCGTCCCGGCGCGGCCAGAAGCCTGGGGGGACGTCATTCTGGCCCGCAAGGAGACGCCGACCAGCTACCATCTGTCCGTCGTTGTCGACGATGCGCTCCAGGACGTCAGCGAGATCGTGCGGGGCCAGGACCTGTTCCACGCCACTTCGGTCCACCGTCTGCTTCAGGTTCTGCTCCGCCTGCCCGAACCCGTCTACCGTCACCATGGGCTACTTCGTGACGAGGCCGGCCGGAAGCTGTCGAAATCAACCAGCTCGACCGGCCTACGTGAATTGCGCGCTGCCGGCGCCATGCCGGCCGGTATCCACCAGCTGGTGGGATTAGGTTAAGTTTCTCTGGGGGTTAGCCAAACGCCGCCGTGACTCCGGGTGTTCCGCCGTGCCATGCTCACCTCACGGCCCGGGTTCGAAGGGGGATACTTCGAAGGGGAGTTATGGCGGCGAAAACGCGCGGAGCGCGCACTACGGGGACGTCCAAGCGAGTGGCTCGGAAGCGCTCCGGGCCGACCGCCCGGTTGCGCAAGCGCAGCATCAAGCGGGCCGAGCCGGACGTCGTCCAGGCCGCGCTTGCCGCCTTCGCCCATGAGGTCCGCACCCCCCTGACCGGCATTCTCGCGATCAGCGACTTGCTCGCGACTTCGGATCTCGGCGAACGGGAAAGACGCTGGGCCGACACGATCAAGGCCGGTGCCGAGCATCTGGCGAACCTTGCCACCCTGTTCGTCGATGCCGCCAGAACCGGCAAGGGGACCGGCAAAAGCGTCGGAGGTGGAAGCTCGCTGCGGCAGGATTTGTTCGACCTGCGGACCCTCGCCCGCAACGCCGGCGATTCGCTGGCCGGTCGCGCCGCGGCCAAGGGTCTCCAGGCCGAGGTCGATATCTCGGAGAAGCTGCCGGGGCTGGTAGTCGGGGATCCCGTCCGCCTGCGCGCCGCGCTCGAGAACCTGATCGACAATGCCGTGAAATTCACCGAGCACGGCGGCGTGGCGCTCACGGTCGCGCCTTGGCGTTCCGTCAAGAGCAAGACCAAGAGCAAAGGCAAAGCAAAGGGCAAAGGCAAGGTCGGCGTCGCCTTCGCCGTGTCCGACAGCGGCATCGGCCTCACCATGGCCGAGATCAAACGGTTGTTCCGGCCGTTTACCCAAGCCAATGTCACCATTGCCTCGCGCTTCGGCGGCGCCGGACTGGGCCTGTCGTCGGTGAAGCAACTGGCGCGCGCGATGGGCGGCGACATCACGGTCGCCCCTCGGCCCGGCGGCGGCGCCACCTTCACGTTGACGGTGTCGGTGTGTGCCACGGGATCGGGCAAGTCCCGCAAGTCGAAGGGCGAAGCCGAGATGGATGCGGTCCCGGCGCTGCGCTTGCTCAGCGTCGAGGACAATCCGTTCGGCCGCGTCGTGCTCAACACCATCCTGACCGAGCTCGGTCATCATGCCGAGTTCATCGGGCGCGGCGAGGACGCGGTGAACCGGCTCGCGCAGGGCGCCTTCGACGCGGTGCTGATGGATATGGTGCTGCCGGGCATTAATGGCGTCGAGGCGATCAGGCGGATCCGCACCATGGCGACGCCGCTGGCTCAGATCCCCATCATCGGGGTGTCAGGTCGCGGCGAAGACGAAGTCGCCTCACGCGAGGCCGGCGCCGACGCATTTCTGGTCAAGCCTGTGTCTCCGCGGGCGCTAGCGACTGCGCTGCTTGCAGCGACACGCCGTGAGGAAGCCGCGACTTGATGATCGCGGCGTTGAGCTCGCCGCCGAAAACGAAGATCGCGGCGATGAAGTACAGGAACACCAGCGCGATAATCACCGAGGCGAGCCCCGCATACATCGTCACGTAATTGTTGGCGAAGCGCGCGAGGTACTGGCCGAACACGATGCCCGAGATCAGCGACGCCACGATGGTGAAGACGATGCCGGGCAGGATCTGGAGGAACCGGCGCCGTCCCGCCGGCAGCCAGGTATGCAGGATGATCAGCGCCACCACCAACGCGGCGACGGTGATGCCGTAGCGCAGCCAGGTGAGGATCCTCTCGTTGGATTCAACGAACAGCGGAATGTGCGCACGCGCGGCCTCGATGAGCAGCGGCCCGAGCACGATCAGGAATGCCATGGCGAGCGCGGTGAAGGCCGCAATCAGCGTGTAGGCGATCGATTCCAGCCGTAGCCAGTACCAGGGCCGCATCTCCACCACCGCATAGGCGCGGTTGAGCGCGACCCGTAGCGCCTCGACGCCGTTGGAGGCGAAGTAGACCGACAGCACCGCACCGATGGTGAATAGGCCGGTGCGGGTCGTGGTCAGCACGTCGTGGACTTCCCCCGAGATCGAATCCGCGACCTGCTTGGGCCAGACCTGGAGCATCAGGCTGGCAGCCTGATCGGCGAGTTCCTTGGAGCCGAAGAAGCCGGCGAGCGAGGTCAGCACGATCAGGAACGGGAACAGCGCCATCAGTGTCGACAGCGCGATATGGCTCGCGATCGCCCAGCCGTCATCGGCGAGGAACGTGTAGAACGCGTCCATCACGACGACGTAGATGGTGCGGACGGCTTTCACGGCTGGCTCTGTCCTGCTCCCTCTCCCCGCCTGCCGGGAGAGGGTTGGGGTGAGGGGGGCTCTCCGCGGGGACGGTGACCGTTGAGCTCGTGGAGATTCTCCCTCACCCGTAAGCCGCGCTGCGCGCGCATTGCGGCCTCTCCCCACAAGCGGGGAGAGGCGAAGAAGACAGACGACGCGCGCAAATCGGAGATCATCCAGCTAGCTTCTGATATTATTGGCTTAAAAGCCAGATCGGGAACGCCATGGCGGACCGGCGCGCAGGGTGTTATCTACCCTCGAATGGCATCTCTCCTGAGTACTTTTATCCTGCCGATTGCGGCCGGCGCCGTGGCGTTGATGCTGCTGCTCGGTCTCATCAACATGATGCGCGGCGGCTCGCCCAACACCTCGCAGAAGCTGATGCGCTGGCGCGTGCTGCTTCAGTTCGTGGCGATCGTCATCGCGATGGTCGCCGTGTGGGCGATGGGGCGTTAACATGGTCGTGCTCAACCGCATCTATACGAAAACCGGTGACGACGGCACGACATCGCTCGGCTCGGGCGAACGCCGGCCGAAATGCGATCTGCGCATCGAGGCCTATGGCACGGTCGACGAGACCAATGCTGCGATCGGCGTGGTCCGGCTTCACACCAGAGATGCGCCCGAGCTCGACGCGATGCTTGGCCGCATCCAGAACGATCTGTTCGACCTCGGCGCGGACCTCGCAGTGCCCGAACGCGAGGGCAAGGCGGAGCGGCTGCGGGTGGTGGCGAGCCAGGTCGAGCGGCTTGAGCGCGACATCGACGCGCTCAACGACAAGCTGGCTCCCCTGACCTCCTTCGTGCTGCCGGGCGGCACGCCAGCCGCCGCCTACCTCCATGTCGCCCGTACGATTTGCCGCAGGGCGGAACGTGTGATGGTGGAACTGGCGGCCCGGCCGGACGAGCCCGTTGGTGCCGCTGGCATCCAATATATGAACCGCCTGTCGGACTTCCTGTTCGTGGCGAGCCGCGCCGCCAACGATGACGGCGCCGGTGACGTGCTCTGGGTTCCGGGCCAGAACCGCTGACCCATTGGGCCGCGCATTTCTGGGCGCCAAAATTAGACCCCTTCGCGCGTTGACCGGGCCGGATCAGGCCTTTAGGTTCCGCGCCAGTTGATAACCCCCTCCCAGATTGAGTGAAAGAGGATCGATGAAGGTCTTGGTGCCGGTAAAGCGGGTGGTCGATTACAACGTCAAGGTCCGCGTCAAGAGCGATGGATCGGGTGTTGAACTCGCCAACGTCAAAATGTCGATGAACCCGTTCGACGAAATTGCGGTCGAAGAAGCGCTGCGCCTGAAGGAAGCCGGCAAGGCGACCGAAGTCGTGGTGATCTCCATCGGACCGGCGCAGGCGTCGGAGACGATCCGCACCGGTCTCGCCATGGGCGCCGATCGCGGCATCCTGGTGAAGGCCGAGGGCGCGGTCGAGCCGCTCGCTGTCGCCAAGATCCTGAAGAAGATTGCGGACGAAGAGCAGCCGGGCCTGATCATTCTCGGCAAGCAGGCGATCGACGACGACAGCAATCAGACCGGCCAGATGCTGGCCGCGCTGCTCGGCTGGTCGCAGGCGACCTTCGCCTCGAAGCTCGAGGTTGAAGGCAGCGACTTCAAGGTCACCCGCGAAGTCGACGGCGGCTTGCAGACCGTGAAGCTGAAGGGACCGGCCATCGTGACCACCGATCTCCGTCTCAACGAGCCGCGCTACGCCTCGTTGCCGAACATCATGAAGGCCAAAAAGAAGCCGATTGCGGACAAGACCGCCGCCGATTACGGCGTCGATCTCACCGCGCGCCTCGAGGTTCTCAACACGACCGAGCCGGCGGGCCGCAAGGCGGGCGTCAAGGTCAAGGACGTCGCCGAGCTGGTGTCGAAACTCAAGAACGAAGCCGGGGTGCTCTGATGACGACGCTTCTGATTGCCGAACACGACAATGCGTCGCTCAAGGATGCGACCAACAAGGCCCTGACCGCAGCGGCCGCGCTCGGCGCGGATGTCGAGGTTCTGGTGGCCGGCGAGAATGCGAAGGCCGCGGCGGACGCGGCCGCAAAGCTTGCCGGTGTGAAGAAGGTGCTGCTCGCCGACGGCGCGCTTTACGCGCACGATCTGGCCGAGCCACTGGCCGCGCTGATCGTCTCGCTGGCTCCCGGCTACGACGCCATCGTCGCGCCCGCGACCTCGCGCTTCAAGAACGTGATGCCGCGCGTCGCGGCCCTGCTTGACGTCATGCAGGTCTCGGAAATCACCAAGGTGGTCGCCCCCGACACCTATGAGCGTCCGATCTACGCCGGCAACGCCATCCAGACGGTGAAGTCCAAGGACGCCAAGAAGGTCATCACGGTGCGCACCTCCACCTTCGCTGCAGCGGGCGAAGGCGGCAGCGCGTCGGTCGAGAGCGTCGCGGCGGCGGCCGATCCGGGCCTGTCGTCCTTTGTCGGCGAGGAAGTCGCAAAGAGCGACCGTCCCGAGCTGACCTCGGCCAAGATCATCGTCTCCGGTGGCCGCGCCATGCAGAGCCGCGAGAACTTCGCAAAGTACATCGAGCCGCTCGCCGACAAGCTCGGCGCCGGTGTCGGCGCTTCGCGTGCCGCGGTGGATGCGGGCTATGCGCCGAACGACTGGCAGGTCGGCCAGACCGGCAAGGTCGTGGCCCCCGAGCTCTATGTCGCGGTCGGCATTTCCGGCGCGATCCAGCATCTGGCCGGCATGAAGGACTCCAAGGTGATCGTCGCGATCAACAAGGACGAGGACGCGCCGATCTTCCAGGTTGCCGATTACGGCCTGGTCGCCGACCTCTACCAGGCGGTTCCGGAGCTGACCGCCGAACTCGGCAAGCTCGGCAAGTAAAACGCGCTAAAACACCGGCCGGAGCTATAAACTCCGGCCGGTGTTGCTTTTTGAGGCGTTTTCTTTGGCGTGGGACACGCCTTCGAAGCGATCCAATCTAGGTTTCGAGGCCGGGTTCTGATTAAATCGGATCTCCCGGCTCGGGGGATAGGCAGGCGCGGTTGATAGCGCGCCGTTCCGGTGGATGACATTATGGCGGCAGTAATCAAGAAGGTCGGCGTGATCGGCGCGGGGCAGATGGGCAATGGCATCGCGCATGTCGCTGCGCTGGCCGGCTTCGACGTGGTGCTCAACGACATTTCGACCGACCGCCTCAAGTCAGGCATGGCCACGATCAACGGTAACCTGACGCGCCAGGTCTCCAAGAAAGCCGTTAGCGAGGACGACAAAGCCAAGGCGATGGCGCGTATCGTGGCCGGCGAAAAGCTGGACGATCTCGCAGACTGCGATCTCGTGATCGAGACCGCGGTCGAGAAGGAAGAGGTCAAGCGCAAGATTTTCCACGATCTCTGCGCCGTGTTGAAGCCGGAGGCGATCGTTGCCTCCGATACCTCCTCGATCTCGATCACCCGGCTCGCCGCCGCCACCGACCGGCCCGAACGCTTCATCGGCATTCACTTCATGAATCCGGTGCCGTTGATGGAACTGGTGGAGCTGATCCGCGGTATCGCCACGGACGACCAGACCTTCGAGGCGTCAAAGGAATTCGTCGGCAAGCTCGGCAAACAGGTCGCGGTCTCCGAGGATTTCCCGGCCTTCATCGTCAACCGCATCCTGCTGCCGATGATCAACGAGGCGATTTACACGCTGTACGAAGGCGTGGGCAACGTGGAGGCGATCGACGCGGCGATGAAGCTCGGGGCGCACCATCCGATGGGCCCGCTGGAGCTCGCCGATTTCATCGGTCTCGATACCTGCCTGTCGATCATGCAGGTGCTGCATGAGGGCCTCGCCGACTCCAAGTACCGCCCGTGCCCGTTGCTGGTGAAATACGTCGAGGCGGGCTGGCTCGGTCGCAAGACCCAACGCGGTTTCTATGACTATCGCGGTGCCAAGCCGGTTCCGACGAGATAAGCGGTCTCGTGCCCCGGCTCTGCGGTGCGTCACTTCGTGCCGCCCGCGTCCGGAACACGGACAAAGCCCCCTACAGCGCTTCGTGACAATTCATGTCCCGTTAACCGCTCGCCTCTAGGTTACGCGCGGTACGAGGGTTTGCGTAATGGACATGATGGCGATGGTCAGCAGCATGCTGGCCTCTCAGCAAGGTGCGCTGCAGTCGAATATCTCGGCGACGCTGATGAAGCAGAACGCGGATGCGGAGAAATCCACCGTCCTGACGCTGCTCGGCGCCGGACAGCCCTCGCTCGCCAATGTCGGCGCCGGCGTCGGCGGCAACATCAACGTCACCGCCTAAACATCATCGCTTTAGAACGACGCGGCGGCTTTGCCCGTCGCAGCCCGGATCAGCTTGAGCGCATCCTCGCTCGCCCATTCCGCCGGCCCCGCGATCGTCGCGATCTCGCAGCCTTGGGGATCGACCAGCACCGAGGTGGGCATGCCCAAGGCCCGGCCTATCGCCTTAAGATCCTGAAAAACCTTGGCTTTCTGATCGTTGAAATAGCCGAGCCTGATAAGATTGGCCTCTTTCAGGAACGCCTTAGGCTTCTCGGGGTCGCGGGTATCGATATTGATCGCCACCACCTCGAAATTCGGGCCTGACAGCTTGCCCTGGAGCTCGTCCAGCGCCGGCATCTCTTTTCGACATGGCACGCACCAGGTGGCCCAGAGGTTGACCAGCAGCGTCTTGCCGCGGAAATCCGACAGCTTCTTTGGCTTGCCGTCGGCGTCCTCGAAGGCCAGGTCCGGCAGCTTCAGCGGTGCGGTCGCCATGGTCAGCGCCGCTACCTCGCCATGGGCGAGCGGGGCGATCTTCTGTGCGGTGTTCACCGCTGCCCGGCAGGCGGGATCGCCGGATGGGGCCCGGCCCAGGCCCAGCCCGTACAGCGCGGCAAAGCCAGCCAGGCCCCCGACCACCACGGTGGCGATGACGGCGGGGATCCGGCGCGTGGCCGACCGTGCTGTCCGTTGGTCGAGCCTGTCGTTGGGGTCGAGCATATCGTTTGTCATCCGGTCGCAGATATGGCTATCAGAGGCCTCTTAATACGGCTGGCAGCCGTCAGCAAACGTGCGGCGGCGACAGGCAAGGCGTGAGCAGGGGATCATGAGCAACAAGATGTGGGGCGGCCGGTTCTCGGAACGCCCCGACGAGATCATGGAAGAGATCAACGTCTCCATCGACGTCGATCGTCACCTCTTTGCCCAGGACATTGCCGCGTCCAAGGCCCACGCCGCGATGCTGGCCGCGCAGGGCATCATCACGGCCTCTGATGCGAAAAATATCGGCAAGGGTCTAGACACGATTTTGTCAGAGATCGGCAAGGGCGGCTTCGAATTCAAGCGCGCGCTCGAGGACATTCACATGAATGTGGAGAGCCGGCTGTCCGAGCTGATCGGCCCCGCCGCCGGCCGCCTCCACACCGCGCGCTCGCGCAACGACCAGGTCGCGACCGATTTCCGTCTCTATGTCCGCGATGTCCTCGATGAGACCGACGCCTCACTCGCCGCGTTCCAGCAGGCGCTGGTCGAGCGCGCGCTGGAGCATGCCGGAACGGTCATGCCCGGCTTCACGCACCTGCAGACCGCGCAGCCGGTGACCTTCGGCCACCATCTGCTCGCCTATATCGAGATGGCCGCGCGCGATCGCGGCCGTTTCCAGGACGCGCGCAAGCGGCTGAACGAATCCCCCCTCGGAGCTGCGGCGCTCGCCGGTACCTCGTTCCCGATCGATCGTCACGCCACGGCGAAGGCGCTCGGTTTTGATCGTCCGATGGCCAACTCGCTCGATGCGGTCTCCGATCGCGACTTCGTGCTGGAGACGCTGTCGGCGGCCTCGATCTGCGCCGTGCACATGTCGCGCTTCGCCGAGGAGATCGTGATCTGGACCTCGCCGCTGGTCGGCATGATCCGCCTCAGCGACAAGTTCACCACGGGATCCTCGATCATGCCGCAGAAGCGCAATCCTGACGCCGCCGAGCTGGTGCGCGCCAAGACCGGCCGCGTGATCGGCGCGCTCAATGGGTTGCTGATCGTGATGAAAGGCCTGCCGCTCGCCTATCAAAAGGACATGCAGGAGGACAAGCAGGGCGCCATGGAAGGCTTCGCCGCGCTGTCGCTCGCGATCCGCGCCATGACCGGCATGGTCCGGGATCTCGTGCCTGATGAAGCGAAGATGAAGCTTGCTGCAGGCGAGGGCTACGCCACCGCGACCGATCTTGCCGACTGGCTGGTGCGGACGCTGAAGATGCCGTTCCGCGAGGCCCACCACGTCACCGGCCGCATCGTCGCGAAAGCCGCCGAGGGCGGCGTGGCGCTGCACGAGCTCCCGCTCAAGGAGATGCAGGCAATCGAAGCGAAGATCACGAAAGACGTGCTCGGCGTGCTCTCGGTCGAATCGTCGGTGAAGAGCCGGACCAGCTTCGGCGGCACCGCACCGAAGAACGTGGCATCGCAGGCCAAGGCCTGGCTGAGGCGGCTGGAAAAAGAGCGAAAATTGGGCTGAGGGGCAAAATTTCGCTTATGTTTCATGATCATCCGGGTCTCGCCAGAGCGCGCCAATCTCTGTATGGTGCGCCGCGCGTAGTGGGGATTTCGTCGTGACGTCAAAGTTTCGCCCGGCCGGCTCGGGGTGGGCCATCATTGTCTTGAGCCTGACGGCGCTCGCGCTTGCCGGCTGTGGCCGCAAGGGCCCGCTGGATCTGCCGCCGACCGCCTCCAGCGCGTCCACGGCGAACATCGCGCCACCGACCGACACCGAGACCGAAGCCGAGAGGACGCCGAGCGTGTTCAATCCCACCTATGGCGCGGACGCCGCACCGGCGGCGACCAAGGGCAAAAAGAGACCGTTCATCCTCGACCCGCTGCTGGACGAAAGACCCAGCCGATAGGCTGGGGCAACTGAGCCAACGCCATGAACCATTTTGACTATCGCAACGGCGTGCTGCACGCCGAGGCGGTGAATCTGTCCGAGCTGGCCGCAACCGTCGGCACGCCGTTCTATTGCTATTCGACCGCGACGCTCGAGCGGCACTATCGGGTTTTCACCGACGCTTTCGCCGGCGAGAAGGTGCTGGTCTGCTACGCCATGAAGGCGAATTCCAACCAGTCGGTACTGCGCACGCTGGCCAAGCTGGGGGCCGGCGCCGACGTGGTCTCCGGCGGCGAATTGAAGCGCGCACTGGCCGCCGGCATTCCCGCCAATAAGATCCTGTTCTCCGGCGTCGGCAAGACGGAAGCCGAGCTGCGCGCCGCGCTGGCCGCCGACATCCTCTGCCTCAACGTCGAATCCGAGCCCGAGCTCGAGCTGCTGTCGCGCCTTGCGACCGAGACGGGCAAGACCGCGCGGATCTCGATCCGTGTCAATCCTGACGTCGATGCCGGCACGCATGCAAAGATCTCGACCGGCAAGTCCGAGAACAAGTTCGGCATCCCGATTACGCATGCCCGCGAGGTCTATGCCCGCGCCGCGAAGCTGCCGGGCATCGAGGTCACAGGCACCGACGTGCATATCGGCAGCCAGATCACTGACCTCTCCAAGATGGAGATCGCGTTCCGCATCCTCTCCGAATTCGTGCAGACGCTGCGCGCCGACGGCCACAACATCTCGCATGTGGATTTCGGCGGCGGCCTCGGCATTCCCTATTACATGGACCGCGAGGCGCCGCCGGCGCCCGACGCCTATGCCGCCATGATCAAGCGCGTCAGCCACAATCTCGGCTGCACGCTGATGTTCGAACCGGGCCGCATGATCGTCGGCAACGCCGGCATCCTGGTCGCCAAGGTCATCTATGTGAAGCACGGCGACGGCAAGAATTTCGTCATCATCGACGCCGCCATGAACGATCTGATCCGTCCGACGCTGTACGAGGCCCATCACGACATCCTGCCGGTGACGCAGCCTGCGAAGGGGGCCGCGACCATCATGGCCGACGTCGTCGGCCCGGTCTGCGAGACCGGCGACTACCTCGCGCTCGACCGCACGCTGCCGACGCCAAAGCCCGGCGACCTGATCGCCATCATGACCGCCGGCGCCTATGGCGCAGTGCAGGCCGGCACCTACAATACGAGGCCGCTGGTGCCCGAGGTGCTGGTGAAGGGCGACCAGTACGCCGTCGTGCGTCCGCGCATCGAGGTCGAGCAATTGATCGCGATGGATACGCCGGCGCCGTGGCTGTGAGGCTGTGATTGTCCACGATGAGCGCAGCTAGCGCTGCGCCCATCGCTGCATTGACCCCTACTTCTTGAACCGGTCCCTGATCGCGGCGAGGCCGGAATCATAGACGCCGCCGAGGGCATCGACCGCTTCCTTCTCCCGCCCCGGGTCGGGCGTGTAGATGCCGGTCCATGTCACCACCGACGCGCCTTCACCCTTTGCCGTGACCTTGATGGTCGACTTGTACTGGCTCACCGGCAATGGACTCGACAGGAACGCGTAGGAATAGCTGAAGTCCTTGTCGTTCCGCGCAGTCTGCGTCTCCACGAACGAAGCCTTGCCGTCCCTGGTGACGAGCGTCCGGGTTGGCGGCGACTTCCCGTCCGCAATGCACTGCCCCACCGGCGGCAGCCAATCCTTGATCGCGCAGAACGGCCCGATGACGGACCACACCTCGGCCGCAGCACTGCTGACCTCGATGCTCCTCGTCAGATTGGCTGCGGATGCCGGCATGACGCCGACGCCCAGGCCGAGGGTGCAAATCGCGGCGCTGCGAACCGAAACGAGCAATCTGGAAGCCGCTGAATCGTATTTCTTCATGGTAATCTCCTGTGTCCGGCGGGCCGTGATTGCGGCGGCCGGCTTGCCAATGCCGGTCGAATAGACGCTCACCACGGTCCGCGGCCAGTTCAGAGAATGAATCGCTGCTGATACAGAAACTGAACTAGGAAGCCGCGCGCCGCGGCCCTAAGCTTGCGCCTTCGCTTGTCACGAAGGCCCGCATGACCATCGGCAGCTACAGGCAGTTCTGTCCGGTCGCGATGGCGGCCGAGATATTATGCACGCGCTGGACCGTCGTACTGCTACGTGAACTCGTCGCCGGCTCGACCCGGTTCAACGAGTTGCGCCGCGGCGTTCCCCGCATGTCGCCTGCGCTGCTTTCCCAGCGCCTGAAGGAACTCGAAGCTGCAGGCATCGTGATCCGCCAGCCGTCGACTTCCGAGCGCGGCGTGATCGAGTATCAGCTGACCGCCGCCGGACGCGAACTCGGCCCCATCGTCGAGGCGTTCGGCATCTGGGGCCAGCGCCGCATCGAGTCGCATCTGTCGCTTCAGCATCTCGATGTCCAGCTGTTGATGTGGGACATGCGGCGGAATCTGAACACGACCCCGATGCCGACCAGTCGCACCGTGCTGCAGTTCGCCTATCCGGAATTACCTTCGACGCAGCGATTGTGGTGGCTGATCGTCGATCCCGACGACGGCGTCGACCTCTGCTCGATTGATCCCGGTTTCGACGTCGACCTTTACGTGTCGGTTGATCTGCGCACCATGACGGCGATCTGGATGGGACTCGATACCGTGCGCGCGGCCGTCGCAAGCCGGCGGATGCTGCTCACCGGCGACCGGCAGCTTGCCGCGGCCATGCAAAGCTGGCTGGGCCTCAGCCCGTTCGCCAAGGAACGCAAGCTGGCGAGCTGATCCAGGGCGGCGCAATTCAGTATTTGTATCGCCCCGCTACAGTTCCCGTACTGGCGAGCCCGCGCCGTGTTCTGGCACCCAAATGATGCCCGCCTGTATCAACGCGGAGCTGAACTCGAGCCAGGAGACACGACATGACAGCGTATCTGATCGCGGACATCAAAGTGACTGACGGAAAGTGGGTGCCGGACTACGCAGCGTCCGTCCACGAGTTGGTGCACAAGCATGGCGGCAAGTATCTTTCCCGCAGCGGCAATGTGAAAACCCTTGAAGGTGCCCCTCTCGACACATCGCTGATCGCGATCATGTCGTTTCCAACCGCGAAGGCAGCGGAGTCCTTCGTCGCTGATCCCGCCTACGGCCGCTTCGCGGCAGCGCGCAGGGGCGGCAGCGAGAGCCGCTTCCAGTTGATCGACGATACGGACTTGGCCGGCACGATCCCCTATCTCGCCAAGGCTTGAACTGCGTCTTCGTCAAACACTCGGCCGCAGGCGCAGACGTGCCCGGCCAACACAGGAGATTGGAATGAACGGTTCACTCGCCGGCGCTGGCCTGCTTCGCATGCTTTTCGTAGCTTGCAGCGTGGCCTTCCTGCTCGGACTTTCCGGCGTCGCGTCGGCCCGGGTCACGCGGTGCGACATCACGTGGGTCAGCTGCAACAACACCTCTGCGAAATGCTCGAGCGAGAGACGGTGCATGCGCAGGTGCGACGAGAAGTACATCAAATGCAGCGGGGGCTCGGCCTCCCTGCAACTGGAGCAGCCGATCGACCTTCCGGACCTTGGCAGACGCCGCACGTAGCAGATCGATCCAAGGAGGACAGCGCAGCGCCGGTCGTCGGCGCTGCGTTCTCGTGTTGGCGCTAGCTGGGTGGCCTGCCGCCAACCACGACGCCCGCCTTCTTCTCGATCGGCTTGATCGCCGCGGTGAAATCGGACTCGGCGCCTTCCGCGCTGATGACCGTCTCCCACAAGCGGCCGACCGCATCCGCGACCTCCATCGACAGGCCGAGCTGCTTCATCTCCTCCAGCGCCAGCCGCACGTCCTTCACCATCAGTCCCGTGGCGAAGCCGAAGTCGAAGCTGCGCGGCAGCACAGCGCGCGGAAACTTGTCGCGGCTCGCGGTGTTCATGCCGGAGCCGGCATTGATGACGTCGATCATCACGGCAGGATCGAGCCCTGCCTTGACGCCCATCACCACCGCTTCCGAGGTCGCCACGATCGCGGTGGCGGACAAGAAGTTGTTGGCGAGCTTCATGGTCTGCGCCGCGCCGGGCTTCTCGCCGATGAAGAACACCTTTCCGATGATGTCGAGCGCGGGCTTGAGCAGCTCGAACTCGGTCTTCGGCCCCGAGACCATCACCGCGAGCGTGCCCTTCTCGGCGCCGCCGACGCCGCCGGAGACGGGGCAGTCGATCTGCACGATGTCATGCTTGGCGAGCAGGCCGTGAATCTTCACTGCCATCGCCGAGCCGACGGTGGAGAGATCGATGAAGCGTTTGACGCGGCTTCCCTCGATCACGCCGTCCGGTCCCGTCGCAACCGCGAGCGACGCCTGCAGCGAAGGCAGGCTCGCCATGACCGTCTCGACCTGGTCGGCGACCTCCTTCGGCGACATCGCCGCGATGGCGCCGCGCGCCACCAGCTTGTCGACGGCCTCCCGGCGCGTGTCGAACACGACGAGCCGGTTGCCGGCCTCGATCAGCCGCCGCGCCATCGGGAAACCCATGTTTCCGAGGCCGATGAATCCGATGTCCATGGTGTTTCCTTGTGTTGAATGTTCGTTGTTGTTGATCGCGCGCATCCATCCTCGGTGTCGTCCTGGCGAAAGCCAGGACCCATTACCCAGGGAGAGGTTGTGGCGCGAAGTGGCAACTCCGAGTCCCCGTAACCACACCTGCCGGGGGCTATGGGTCCTGGCTTTCGCCAGGACGACGTGGGAGAGGGACGTCGCGTCCCCGTCCCTCACGCCGGCACCGCTCACGCCTTGCCGTCGATCTCCGCGAACACCTCGCGCGCGATTCGAAAACTGTCGACCGCGGCCGGCATGCCACCATAGATTGCGACCTGCATCAGGATCTCGCGGATCTCGTCGCGGCTGACGCCGTTGGTGAGGGCGCCCTTCAGATGCGCGCGGAATTCGTGCTGACGATTGAGGATCGCGATCATCGCGATGTTGAGCATGCTGCGGGTCTTGCGCGGCAGCTCCTCGCGGCCCCACACGGTGCCCCAGCAATATTCGTTGAGCATCTCCTGGAACGGACGGTTGAAATCGTCGACGGTCTTCAGGGCGTTGTTGACATAGGCCTCGCCCAGCACCGCTTTGCGGACTTCCAGGCCCTTGTCATGCATCTTCTTGTCCATGGCGTTTCCTTTGCTTCTCTTGCGTTTTTCTTGGCTGGCGGCGCGGAAATTACGGGGTTGCGGCGGGTCAGTCACGTCCTCGTGTTATGCGGGAAAAGGGGTGTCTCCCGTACAGGAACGGATGCCTCAGTGCTGCCGTTGTGGTACGCTTCTCTACCGGGCAACCTGGAGAGTTGATTGAACGGCGTCACCCCCGACCCGTCAGACCCGATCCGCGATGGCGACGCTCTGTCGCGGCTGAAGCTGGCGCAAGCCCTGCAGCGGGCCACTTATGCCATCGCGTGGGAGCGTGCCTGGCCGAATTTGGCGCGGCTTCTCACTGTCGTCGGCCTGTTCCTTGTGGTGTCCTGGGCCGGCCTCTGGCTGGCGCTGCCCTTCATTGCCCGCGCTATCGGGCTCGTGGTTTTCGCCGGCATCGCGATTGCCGTCCTGTTCCCGTTGAGTCGCTTTCGCTGGCCGAGCCGCGAGGAGGCGCTGGCCCGGCTCGATCGCGGCTCCGGCATCCGTCATCGGCCGGCCACCACGCTGACGGACACGCTGAGCTCGCAGGACCCGGTTGCGCAGGCATTGTGGCGGGCGCAGCGCGAGCGCACGCTGGCTTCGATCAAGCGCATCCGCGCCGGTCTGCCGAAGCCCCGGCTCGCTCTGCATGATCCCTGGGCGTTGCGCGCGCTGGTCATGGTGATGCTGGTGGCGACCTTCTTCGCCGCCGGCGACGAACGTGCGATGCGGCTCGGGGCCGCCTTCCACTTGAACGGCATGCTGGCCCCAGCGAATGTTCGCGTCGATGCCTGGGTCACGCCGCCGCTCTACACCGGCAAGCCTCCGGTCATCCTGTCGGCCGCGAACAAGGAGGCCGCGGCGCTGCCGGCCAGCGGCCCGCTTGCCGTTCCCGCTGGTTCGACCCTGATCGTTCGCTCCTCCGGCGGCAGCCTGGATGTTGCCGTCTCCGGCGGCCTCAAGGAGGTCGCGCCCACCGAAGCTGCGCCCAAGGGCACCAACGAGAAGCATTTTACCATCAGCGGCGACGGCACCGCGCATGTCCGTGCGCCCTCTGGGCAGCCGCAATGGGCGTTTGCGGCAATGCCGGATCGTGCGCCGACGATCGCGCTGGCCAAGGATCCCGAGCGCCAGGCCCGTGGCGGACTCCAGCTCACCTACAAGGTCGAGGACGATTACGGCGTCACCGGCGCCGACGCGCAAATCGGCCTGCGTCCCGCCGACGCCAAAGATGGTGTCAAGGATGGCAGCAAGGAGGCCGACACCAAGGCTGCCGCGCGGCCGCTATTCCAGCCTCCGCAATTCCCGCTCGTGCTGCCGAATGCGCGCACCCGCAACGGCGTCGGCCAGACGGTGAAGGATCTCAGCGAGGATCCCTATGCCGGCGCCGATGTCACGCTGACCCTCACCGCCAAGGACGAGGCCGGCAACGAGGCCCGGAGCGAGCCCTTCAACATGCGCCTGCCCGAGCGACTGTTCACCAACTCGCTCGCGCGCGCGCTGGTCGAACAGCGCCGCATCCTCGCGCTCGACGCCAACAAGAATTCGGATGTCTACGCCGCGCTCGACGCGCTGATGATCGCGCCCGAATTGTTCACGCCGGATGCGGGCTGCTATCTCGGCCTGCGCAGCCTGGCGCTGCAGCTGGAAGCCGCCCGCACCGACGACGCGCTGCGCGATGTGGTGGGAAGCATGTGGGCGTTCGCGGTCACCATTGAGGACGACGGTGTCGCCGGCAGCGTCAACGCCGCGCTGCGCTCGGCCCAGGACGCGCTCAAGCGGGCGCTGGAACGCGGCGCCAGCGAGGACGAGATCAAGGCGCTGACGCAAAAGCTTCGCGAAGCGATGGCCGGCAAGGTGCGCGATCTCGCCCGGCGCGCCGAGCAGAATCCGCTTGGACCGCGGCAGCCTTTCCCGGCAGAGGTTCAGCTCATCCTCGACAAGTCTGTCGAGCTGAAACAAAAGACCCAGAACGCCACGCCCGAGCAGCTCGAAGAGCTGGCGAAGCAGCAGGACGCGTTGCGCGAGCAGCTTCAGGCCTATCGCAAGTCGGCGAACAACCGGGCGAAGCCGGGCAACGACGGTGCCAACCAGTCGACGCGAGACCGTAAATGCGGAAGCTAGCACGCGTGCCAGTCTTGAAGGCGATCTCGATCGCCTGCCTCGCCTTCCTGTTGGGAGGCGTCTCGCCCGTGGCTGCCCAGCAGGATCAGGATGTCGATGCCCTGCTCGATGGCGCTGAAAAGGCGATGCAGGATTCCGGCGACAGCCTCAGGCAGAAGGAATCCGGCAAAAGCCTGAACAATCAATCCGATGCGATTCAGAAGCTCGAGGACTACAAGCGCGCGACGGAAAAGAGCCAATCCTCCAATCGCGATCGTTCCGTCATCACGCAGCGCGACCTCGACGAATTGCTGAAGCAAATCGAGAAGGCGGCGCGCGAAGGCAACAAAGAAGCGGCTCAGCGCATGCTCGAGCAGCTCGCGCAGATCATGGAAAATCTCCAGATGGCGCAGCCCGGGCAATCCGGCGACAGCGACATGGAGCAGGCGCTCAACGAGCTCAGCGACATGATCCGCAAGCAGCAGCAATTGCGCGACAAGACTTTCAAGCAGGGCCAGGATTCCCGGCGTGAGCGCTCGCGCGGCAAGCAGCAGGGCGACCAGTCGATGTCGGACCTCCAGCAGGATCAGCAGTCGCTGCGGGATCGCCTGAAGAAGCTGCAGGACGAACTCGCCAAGCGCGGCCTCACGCAGAAGGGGCAAAAGGGCCAGAAGAGCCAGGGCCAGAAGGGGCAAAAGGGTCAGCAGGGCGAGCAGGGACAGCCGGGCCAGGATGGCGATCAGGACGGCGACCAGGGCGATGACGACGGCAGTCTGGACGCCGCCGACGGGGCCATGGGCGATGCCGGCTCGCAGCTCGGCGAAGGCAATTCGGATGGTGCCGTGGACGCGCAGGGGAAAGCGCTCGAGGCCTTGCGCAAGGGCGCGCAGAAGATGGCCGAGGCGATGCAGCAGGGCGATGGCGACGGGCAGGGCGATGGTCCCGGCAACCGGCCCGGCCGCCAGCAGAGCGGCGGCAATCAGACCGATCCGCTCGGCCGCCCCCTTCACGGCCGCGATCTGAGCGACGACTACACGGTCAAGATCCCCGGCGAGATCGACGCCCAGCGCGTCCGGCGCATCCTCGAGGAGCTCCGCCGCCGCTTGGGGGATAGCTCGCGCCCGCAGATCGAACTCGACTACATCGAGCGGCTGCTGAAGGATTTTTGAGGCTGTCGCAGCTTTCGTAGCCCGGATGAGCGAAGCGATATCCGGGGCCGCCGGCCCCGCATGTCGCTGCGCTCATCCGGGCTACAAGCTACGACCCCGCCTGCTACCCCTTCTTCGCCGCCAGCGCATCCGCCACCGCCGTGCGGATGTCGGCGACCGAGAACGGCTTGGTCACGACGTCATGCACCAGCGCATTGAGATTCGAGGCGCGCTCGCGCTGGTCGGCAAAGCCGGTCATCAGCAGAATGGTCAAATCGGGGAAATCGCGTGCGACGGAAAGCGCCAGCGCGATGCCATCCATCACCGGCATCTGGATGTCGGTGAGCAGCAGGTCGAACTGGCCGCCCGCGCGGGTCAGGATCTCCAGCGCCTCGGCGCCGTCTTGTGCGGTGACGATCTCGTGCCCGTCCATCGCGATGGCGCGTGCCACCAGCTGGCGCATCGAATCCTCGTCGTCGGCGATCAGGATTTTGGACATGAGACGAACCTTGACCTGCGAAATCGATTATACGCTGCCGCCGGCGATGTCGCGCCGGTTGAAGAAGCGAACGTCGATATTGCGGCCCTCCGGGGGCGGCGAGGCCAGGCGCGAGCGGAAGAAGGCGCGCTCGCCGGGCTGTAGCACGGTCTGTTCCAGAACGGTGTTCCAGGCGTAGATTTCCGCGCCTTGCGCGTCGCGCACCGCGAAGCGCAACCGGGGAATGTCGAGCGGCTTCTTGCCCTGGCCCACGATCACGCCCTCGATCACCAACACCTGCTTACCGTCCACGGTCTCGCTGGAGAGCTTGATGTCCTTGAAGGCCAGTGCGCGCAGGTTAACTTCGAGGCCGACCATCCTGTAGAAGGCGGCCGTCTGCGGCAGCAGCCGCACCATATCGCCGCGCCAGATCACCAGCGCCAGCACCAGCGCGCCCATGGCGGCGCAGGCGGTTGGCAGGCCGAAATGGGATTTTCGCGGGGCCGCGGTGGCGACTTGACGGCGCACTCGGGCGCCGCGGCGACGGCCGAACAGGCCTTGGAACCAGGACTGGTGCTGTTCGCCGACGACTTCCTCCTCGACGGACCGGGCAGCCGCCGACCATTCGTCTTCGGTGTCGCTGGTCTCCTGGTCCGGCCAGTCGCTGGCGATCGAGGGGCTGTCAACGACAGGCGCGTCAGCTGCGCCGTCGTCCTGGGCAAATGAGTTCCACTGCTCGGCGAGATCGGACTGGTCGTCGGCCCGGCTGGCTGCGGCCATGGCCGGGACAGATGCCTCCTCGATGGCATCCTCGGCATGGGCGACCCAAGTTTCCTTGCAACGGGAACAGCGCACGGTCCGGCCGTTCGCCCCAAGGCTCGCGGGCTTGATGGCGTAGGATGTCGTACAATGAGGGCAGACGATATGCATGGACGAGCCTTGATGCATGGACAAGTCTTGACGGTGACACGGTCGCGGAGAACCGAGAGGGAAAGATGCTACCAATTATGCTACAGGACGACCGTTAACGAACCGGAAACCATAACGGCCGCAAAACCCGTTGATCGCGCGGAGCGGAGCACAGCCGTGCGGCCCGCGGTCTCTCTCGAACGGAGCTGAGCTTGGTTCGGTTCGAAAATGTCGGATTGCGTTACGGCCTGGGGTCCGAGGTCCTGCGCGACCTCAACTTCCAGATCCCGGCGCATTCTTTCCAGTTTCTCACTGGCCCGTCCGGCGCCGGCAAGACCTCATTGCTGCGCCTGTTGTTCCTCTCGCATCGACCGACGCGGGGCCTCGTCAATCTGTTCGGTCACGACATCTCGCAGCTCGGCAAGGACGAAATCGCAAACTTGCGCAAGCGCATCGGTATCGTGCTCCAGGATTTCCGCCTGCTCGACCACATGACGACCTATGAGAACGTCGCGCTGCCGTTCCGCGTCATGGGCCGCAGCGAATCGAGCTACCGCAAGGAGGTCATCGACCTCCTGAAATGGGTCGGGCTCGGCGAACGCATGGACGCGCTGCCGCCGATCCTGTCCGGCGGCGAGAAGCAGCGCGCGGCGATCGCGCGCGCGGTGATCTCGCGACCGCAACTGCTGCTGGCCGACGAGCCGACCGGCAGCGTCGATCCGACGCTCGGTCGCCGCCTGCTGCGGCTGTTCATCGAGCTCAACAAGTCAGGCACCGCCGTCATCATCGCCACCCACGATATCGCCCTGATGGACCAGTACGAGGCGCGACGCTTCGTGCTGCACCAGGGACGGCTGCACGTCTATGAATAGGCCCGACGAGCGCGGCGTGCTGGTCGATCTCGGACAGGAGGGGCCGCCGCTTCCGGCTAGGGCGCGCAACATGTCGCCGATCGTGCCGCGCGCCTCGATCCACGGCCGCGCGCTGGTCGCCGTCGTCGCCATCATGACCTTCCTGGCGTCGATGACGACCGGCACGGTGCTACTGGTGAGCGCCTCCGCCGCCGAATGGCAGTCGGATGTCGCGAGCGAGATCACCATTCAGGTCCGCCCGCAGACGGGCCGCGATCTCGAACGCGACACCGCGGCGGTGACCGAGGCCATGCGCGCGCAAGCCGGCATCGTCGAGGTCAAGCCGTTCACGAAGGACGAGAGCGGCAAGCTGCTCGAGCCCTGGCTCGGCACCGGCCTGTCGATGGACGATCTGCCGGTGCCGCGCATGATCATCGCGCGCGTGCAGCCCGGCACCGCGCTCGATCTCGGTGCTCTGCGGGCCCGCGTGACCCAGGTAGCGCCCAGCGCCAGCGTCGACGATCACCGCGCCTGGATCGAGCGCATGCGCTCGATGACCAACGCCACCGTGCTCGCCGGCCTCGGCATCCTCGCGCTCGTCATCGTCGCCACCATCATCTCGGTGTCGTTCGCGACCCGAGGCGCTATGGCGGCGAACCGTCCGATCGTCGAGGTGCTGCATTTCGTCGGCGCCGGCGACCGCTATATCGCCAACCGCTTCCTGCGTCATTTCCTCAGGCTGGGGCTGGAGGGCGGCGTGATCGGCGGCGGCGCCGCCATGCTGGTGTTCGGCTTCTCTGAGTCGATTGCAGGCTGGTTTTCCGGCACCCCCGTCGGCGACCAGTTCGCCGCGCTGCTCGGCACCTTCTCGCTGCGGCCGTCCGGCTACATCGTGCTCGCGGTGCAGGCCGTGCTGATCGGCGCCATCACCGCGGTCGCCTCGCGCCAGACGCTGTTCGCGACGCTGAATGATGTCGATTGAGGCCGACAAACCGGACTCCACTTCGCCTCAAAACGTCCTAAAATCACCTCTGGGAAGGGATCACCGACATCGCATGACCGCGCCGACCGACGATCGATCGCCGAAACTGCCGCGCGGCTGGCTGCGCGCGGCCGTGATGTCGACGATCGCGCTCGCCTTCGTTGGCGCGGCGGCGGGCTTCATCGCGTTTCTGTCGCAATTGCGCGGCGCCGAAATCGCGCCGGACCGCAAGGCGGACGGCATCGTGGTGCTGACCGGCGGCTCCTCGCGGGTGTCGGATGCGATGGAGCTGCTCGCTGCAGGTTACGGCAGGAGGCTCCTGATCTCCGGCGTGCACCCGACCTCGACGGCGAGCGACATCTCCCGGACGCTGCCGGAGAACCAGTCCTTCATGCGTTGCTGCGTCGATCTCGACCGCACCGCGGTCTCGACCCGCGGCAATGCCGCGGAAGCGCGGCGCTGGGCCGCGGGGCGCGGCTTCAAATCGCTGATCGTGGTCACCTCGAACTATCACATGCCGCGCGCGCTGGTGGAATTCTCGCATGCGATGCCGGAGACGACACTGATCCCGTTCGTGGTGGTCGGCGACAAATGGCGCGAGGAGCCGTGGTGGACCTCAGCGTCCACCTTGCGGCTGCTGCTGTCGGAATATGTCAAGTACATCGCGGCCGAGCTCAGGGTGCGGCTGGAGGATTTCGGGATTGACCTTTCGCCCGAGATGTCGGAGCAGCCTTCCGGGCTGCAGCCGAAGCGGCCCGCCACCGCACAGGCCAATTGATAGGCAACTGATCGGCAATTGATCGGATCCTCGATGTTCTTGATTTTCCTGCGATCGCTCGTGTTCAACGTGCTGTTCTACACCGTGCTGGTGTGCCTCGCGATCGTGGCGCTGCCGACCTTCGCATTGCCGCCGCGCGCCATGCTCACGGTCGCGAAATGGTGGGCGAAGGCGACGCTGTTCCTGATGCGGGCGGTCTGCAACATCAAGGTGGAATTCCGCGGCCTCGACAAGATTCCGACGGGACCATTGGTCGTCGTGGCGAAGCACCAGTCGTTCTGGGAGACGTTCGTCTTGCCGGGCTTCTTCGACCGTCCGATTTTCATCCTCAAGCGTCAGCTCATGCAGATCCCGGTGTTCGGTCAATTCCTGGTCAAGACCGGGATGATCGCGATCGACCGCAACGCCGGCGTCAAGGCGCTGCTGGACATGACGCGGCGGGCGCGTGAGGCGGTGCGCAGCGGCGGGCAGCTCGTGATCTTTCCCGAAGGCACGCGCCGCGCCCCAGGCGCGCCACCGGACTACAAGAGCGGCTTCGCGCAGATCTATTCGTCCTGCGGCGCGCCGTGCCTGCCGATCGCGCTCAATTCCGGCCTGTTCTGGCCGCGCCGCACCTTCATGCGCTATCCCGGCACGCTGGTGGTGGAGTTTCTCGATCCGCTGCCGCCGGGCTTGCCCAAGGACGAGTATCTTTCCCGTGTGCAAACGGCGATCGAAGACGCGACCGGCCGCCTGGTCGAAGCGGGTCGCAAGGAGCAGGAGCAGCTGATCGGCTCGGCGCCGAGCTATGCGCCGTCGGAGAGCTAGCGGTTTTCCCGATCGTCCACCGGAGCCGGCGCGTGCTGAGAATGCGCATCACCATGCAGCATCATGGCAAGCTGATGCAATGGCGCATCGCGAAAACCTTCGGCCTCGATCGCCTTCACCGTCGCGGTCACGTAGTCGCGGTTGGCGCCCGACTGGCCGTGGCCCTGGAGCACGTGCCGATGCTGGTCGGTGAGCGACAGCCGGCCGGCATATTGCACATGGCCGCGGTCGACGACATAGGCGAGCGCGGAGACGCGCTGCCGCGCGTCGTTCTCCAGCCAGACCGAACGCATGACTTCGCGATAGACCGACGTCACCTGCTCGCGCGCGCGCAAATAGGCGACGACGTCGGCGCGGTTCTTTTCGGCGACGCGGAAGGCGATGCCGCGGCAGGCGCCGCCGCGGTCGAGGCCGAGCACCAGACCCGGCTTCTCCGGCGTGCCACGGTGGACGAAGGAATAGACACAGAGCGCGCGATGCTCGCCGACCAGCCGCGCCGGGACGCGCTCCTCGAATTCGAAGCCCGGCCGCCACATCAGCGAGCCGTAGCCGAACACCCAGAGGTCGCCTTTGGCAGTGGTGACGGAGGGGAGGGTGATTTCCGACATTTCGGGCACGGCTACCAGAACCGCGCCCCCAAGCGAAGCGAATTCTCCGCCTTTCGTCGCAGACTTACCTCGCTTACATTTGACAAAATCAGGGATCAAAGGGTCGCCGCATGTCCGATATGACCGTTGCCGCAGGCCGGCGCTCCCGTTGGGGCCTTTTCATCGCCCCTGTCATCCTCCTGATCCTCGCGGTGGCGTGGAGCGGCTTCTGGTTCTATGCGGCGTCGCAGGCCGAAATCGCCGCCGACGCCTGGCGCGCGCAGGAGGCCAAATCCGGGCGCATCTATGATTGCGCCAAGCGCTCGATCGCGGGCTTCCCCTTCCGCTTCGAGGTCCAGTGTTCCGGCGCCAGCGTCGCCCTGGTGTCGCAGAACGCCAGCAAGACGCCGTTCACGGCGAAGCTCGACAACATCCTGGTCGTCGCCCAAGTCTACGACCCCAAGCGCGTCATTGCCGAGTTCACCGCACCCGCGACGCTCACTGACGGCGTCACGCAAAGCACCTTCGTCGTGAACTGGAGCAAGGGTCGCAGCAGTGTCGTCGGCCTGCCCGCCGTGCCGGAGCGCGCCTCCATCGTGTTCGAGGATCCCACCGTCAATCGCGTCGACGGCAGCGTGCAGGTGCCGCTCGCGCGCGCGAAACAGGTCGAGCTGCATGGACGCCTCGCGGATGGATCGCCGTCCGATCATCCCGTGATCGAGACCGTGCTGCAGATCGCGCAGGGCAGCATCCAGGGCGTTCATCCGCTGCTCGCCGAGCCGTTCGAAGCCGATACGCGGGCGAAGATCACCGGACTGTCCGACCTCACGCCAAAGCCGTGGCCGCAGCGCTTCCGCGAGATCCAGGCCGCCGGCGGCCATATCGAGATCGTGCAGTCCCGGATCCAGCAGGGCGAGATGATCGCGGTTGCGGCCGGCACGCTCGGGCTCTCGGCGAACGGCCGTCTCGACGGCGAACTGCAGATGACGGTGACGGGCCTCGAGCGCGTGATCCCCGCGCTCGGCATCGAGAAGATGCTGGAGGAGGGAGTGCCGCAGGCAACCCTCGATCGCGTCGCGCCCGGCGTGAAGTCGCAGGACCTGAACAATCTGTTCGGCGCGCTCGACCGCGCCGTTCCCGGCCTCGGCAAGGTCATCAAGCAGAACGCCAATGCCGGCGTTGCCGCCGGCATCAATTCGATCGGCACCGAGAGCACGCTGGAAGGCAAGAAAGCTCGCAGCTTCCCGCTGAAGTTCGTCGACGGCGCCGTGCTGCTCGGCCCGGTCAAGGTCGGTCAGATCCCGCCGCTTTATTAGTTCGTGAATTCATCAATCTGCCGGGCGGACAGCTCGGTCCGCCTGACGCTTCCGAAGCTGTGAACAGATCGCTTCCGAAGGGCGTCTTGTCGTCGCCGGTGACGCAACCTGCGAGGTCCTCTCCTGCGTCGGGCGAGGAGTGCGTCAGCGCGTCTGGACAGGAAGCGTTCTGCCGCCCTATTGAAGGCCAACTAGACGGCTCTAGGTCGCGCCCAATTATCTGGGGTTCGGGGGAAACAATGAACGCGTTGAATTGTCTCGTGGCAGCATCGCTGCTCGTCGCCTCGCTTCAGACCGCAAGCGCCAAGGACGGCGAACACTGGGTGGTGTCCTGGACGGGCGCGGTTCAGGGCCCATACCCCGTGGGCAATCCGTCTGCCCAGCCCGAACAGAAATTCGCGTTTCCCGAGCCTGCAGCCGGTGCGCGGGACCAGACCTTTCGCCTGATCGTGCGGCCGGATATCTGGGGCCGGCAGGCCCGCATCCGGCTCAGCAACGCCTTCGGCGCCAAACCCGTCACGTTTGACGGCGTTTACGTCGGCCTGCAGTCGGGCAGTGCCGCGTTGATCCGCGGCTCCAACACTCCGGTGACGTTCGCCGGCACGGCTTCCGTTACGGTGTCGCCGGGGAATTCGGTCTGGAGCGACGCGATCGCGCTGCCGTTTGCAAAGCGGCCTGATGACCTCGCCGGCCGCCGGCTTGCGGTCAGTTTTCATGTCGCCGGCCAGAGCGGTCCGATGACCTGGCACGCCAAAGCGCTGACTACCTCCTATGTCAGTGCGCCCGGCGCCGGCGCGAAGGGCGCCCTCGAAGACGAGGCTTCCTTCCCCTATGCGACTGCGTCGTGGTTCTTTCTCGATGCGATCGAGATGACTGCGCCTGCCGATGCCTTCGCCATCACGGCGTTTGGGGATTCGATTACCGACGGGACCGCCTCAACCATGAATGGCGACGATCGCTGGCCCAACGTGCTGTCGCGCCGCCTGAAGGCGGTCTACGGCAACAAGGTCGCCGTCGTGAATGGCGGCATTGGTGGCAACCAAATCGCAGGCCCCGCCGAATATGGTCCCGACAAACCGTACGCGGGCGGCCCCGCTTCGGGCCAGCGGCTCGATCGCGACGTGCTGTCGCTGTCCGGCATATCGAGCCTGATCTGGCTGGAAGGCATCAACGATTTCAGCAAGAACGGCAATTTTACCGCCGACCAGGTCATCGCCGCGATGAAGGACGGCGTCGCGAGGCTACGCGCAAAATGGCCACAAGCCCGGATCATTGGCGCCACCGTCGTTTCGGCACTGGGCAGCACCAGCGCGGCACATGGTTTTCCCGAACAGGATGACAAGCGCAAGGCGCTCAACGCATTTATCCGTAGCTCGGGGACATTCGACGGCGTGATAGATTTTGATCGTGCGACGCTCGATCCGGCCTCGGGTGGCCTCAAGCCGGAGTTCGTTCCCGAAAGCACGACCGGCGGCGCCGGCGACAAGCTTCATCCCAACCGCACCGGATATCTGGCGATGGGACAGGCCATCGACCTCGATCTGTTCAAGCCGGGAAAGTTTGATCGCAGCGCGAAGCAGTAGGATGAATTCAGAGTTGCCTGTCTCCATTCATCGCCCTCAGCTGTCGTAACTCCCTCCATGCAGGTTACGAGCTGAACTCACGGCCGCTTCGCCGGATCGTGATGACCCGCCGGGAATGCGGAGCCGCAAAGTCCGCTCTCTCTCCATGTCGGCCGCACGTTGAGGCGGTCGCCCAGGCAGGAGAGATATCATGACGAAGTCCAGGCTGTTCATTGCCGCTATCGCCATCTCGACCACGCTCGCGACGCCCGCGTTCGCGCAGTGGGAATGGCAGTCGCAGGAGCCGGCCGCATACGCCTCGATGTATCCGAATGGTGATCGCAACATCTCGAATCCCACGACGCGGGAGACGATGGCATTCGTCCCCTCGCGGAAATCACCGCGCCCCACGGTGATGCGCGCGACCAGGGGCAAATAGTCGCCATCCACCACTTGCCCGTCGCGAACTGGGCCCGGTCATGTCCCGGCCGGGCCCAATGCGCATTACCTTGAACGTTGCCTTGGACAATCGCGACAGTCGCGCGTGCGGATCGGCGGCCAACGAAAATATTCCGAACAGGATCGTCAGGAAAACGTGATGCAGAAGATGCACCTCGCCGCGAATAACCGCAGCCGCATTCAAATCACTCCACACCAGGGAAGCATGCAGGCGCCGGAGACGGCGCGCGGAATCCAATCCGCTTCCCAAATGGAGGAAGCTTCAAGTGCGGATCATCAATTGCGGACTGATGCTGGGTATTCTCGCTGCCTGTTCAGGGCAGGCGCGTGCCGACGACAATGTCACAACCGAAATCCAGTCGCTGAAGGCGAAGCTGAAGGAGCTCCAGCAGCGCGTGGACTCCGAGGCGCGCAAGACGCGGCAGGTTGAAGCGCAGGCGAAGGCCGTTCAGTTACCGGCAAGTTACAAGGCGCTCGCCGCCGATCCATGTGCGGCCGGCAAGGTCTGCTACAAGGGCGTGACGTTGACATTCGGAGGCTGGGTCGATCTCACCGGCATCTACCGCTCACGCAATCTCGCTTCCGATACCGGCTCGGTCTACAACTTCATCCCCTATCAGCAGAGCCGCAATTTCAACATCCCGGAAACGCGCTTCTCCGCGCGCCAGAGCAGGTTCTCGGTGTTGGCCGAAGGCAATGCCGATGCCGACACGCACCTCGCTGGTTACGGCGAGATCGATTTCGAAGGTGCGGCTCAGACGGCGAACTCGGTGGCGACCAACTCATTCAATCCGCGCATGCGGCAGCTCAGCCTGGAACTGGACCGCACCGATCTCGGTCTTCACTTCCTCGCCGGGCAATCCTGGTCGCTCAACGCGCCGACCAAGTCGGGCATCGATCCTCGCGGCGTCGATGCGCCCGGCGTGATCGACTTCGAATCCGTCCCGGGATTTCTTGCGGCACGGCAGCCCGGGCTGCGCGTCTGGCAGGACATCGGACCGGAGTTCAAGCTGGCTGCGTCGGTCGAGAATGCCCAGACCGCGTTCTTCGGCGGCAACGTCCCGGCTGTCGGCACACCCGCCATTGGACCCCAGGGCGTGCTGAACCCGAACCTTCAGGTCAATCTGACCGGTCCCGGCGGCAGCTTCTTCAACAACCTCAACAATGTCAGTCTGAATCAGGTGCCCGACGTCACCGTCAAGGCAGCCTGGGACCCACGGCTCGGGCCCACCAAGCTGCATGTCGAGGCGTGGGCGCTCTACCGCCAGCTGTTCGATCGCTTCAACAACGCCAACCACACCTACGACACCGGAAGCTTCGGGGGACACATCTTCGCCGAACTGATTCCGAAAACCCTCGATCTTCAGCTCTATGGCTCGCACGGCGTGCTGGGCCGCTTCACGGCAACGCCGTTCCCCGACGCGGCGGTGGCGCAGGACGGCACCATCCTCCCGCTGACGATCACGGCGGCCGCCGTCGGCCTGATCTGGCACGCGACGCCCAGCCTCGATGTCTACTCCTATGCAGGCCTCGAAAAGGCCAAGGCGAATTTCGCCAATGTTGGAACGGTGCCCTTCGGCTACGGCAATCCGCTCTACAACAACACCGGCTGCTTGACCGAGAATTCGCCGGCCGCGACCTGCAACGGAAACACCAGGGAGGTCCGGCAGATCACGGCCGGGATCTACGACACCATCTACCAGGGCAATTTCGGTACGCTCAAAGCCGGCCTGCAATATTCCTACACGCAGCGGTTCGCATTCGCCGGCGTCGGCGGCGCCCCGAAGACGGACGACAACGTGGTCATGACGCAGATCCGCTACTATCCGTTCTAGTCACGGAGCCACGCGGGCTCGTAGCCCGGATGGAGCGAAGCGCAATCCGGGAATCTTGCCTCAAGCGACGGAGGTCCCGGATTACGCTTGCGCTCCATCCGGGCTACTTCAGTGCTACGGCTTGTTGCCGAGCTGCGCATGCGGCCGGCCGAAGTCGGGCGCCGCCGAATCCTGGCCGATCTCGACAATGCCGCGGCGGATGGCGCGGGTGCGGGTGAAGTGGTCGAACAGCGCCTCGCCGTCGCCGCGGCGGATCGCGCGGGTGAGCTTTGCCAGATCCTCGGTGAAGGTGCCGAGCATCTCCAGCACGGCTTCCTTGTTGGCGAGGAAGACGTCGCGCCACATCGTCGGATCGGAGGCGGCGATGCGGGTGAAATCGCGAAAGCCGCCGGCGGAGAACTTGATGACCTCGGACTCCGTCACCTGCGCCAGTTCGTCGGCGGTGCCGACGATGGTGTAGGCGATCAGATGCGGCAGATGGCTGGTGATCGCGAGCACGAGATCATGATGATCCGGCGTCATGATTTCGACCTTGGCACCCATCGCCGCCCAGAACGCACGCAGGCGATCGGTGGCAGCCGCATCGACGCCCTCCGGTGGGGTGAGGATGCACCAGCGGTTGATGAAGAGCTCGGCGAAGCCCGAATCGGGGCCCGAATGCTCGGTGCCTGCGACGGGATGCGCCGGCACGAAATGGATGCCTTTCGGCAGATGCGGCGCCATATCCCTGACGATGGCGCCCTTGACCGAGCCGACGTCGGAGATGATCGCGCCGGGCTTGAGATAGGCGGCGATTTCCTGCGCCACCGGCCCGCAGGCGCCGACGGGAATGCAGAGGATGACGAGATCGGCATCCTTCACCGCTTCCGCATTGGTCGCCACGACCTGATCGACAATGCCGAGCTCCATCACGCGTGCGCGCGTCTTCTCCGAGCGCGCGGTGGTGACGATCTCGCCAGCCAAGCCCTGGAGCTTCGCAGCGCGCGCGATCGAGCCGCCGATCAAGCCGAAGCCGATCAGCGCGACGCGCTCGAAGTGCGAGGTCGCGCTCATGTTCCGGCCATGAAGTCGCGCAGGCCCTCGACGACGAGGCGGTTGGCCTCCTCGGTGCCGATGGTCATGCGCAACGAATGCGGCAGGCCGTAGTTCTTCAAGCCGCGCAGCACCAGCCCGCGCTTGGTGAGGAAGGCGTCGGCTGCGTCCGAGGTCTTTCCCTCCGTCGGGAAATGGATCAGCACGAAATTGGCGACGCTCGGCGTCACCTTCAGGCCGAGCTTGCCGATCTCCTCGGTCAGCCAGTTGCGCCAGGTCTCGGTGAACTGCTTCGACATCGCCTGATGCGCGGTGTCCTCGATCGCGGCAACGGCAGCGTACATCGCCGGCGTCGACACGTTGAAGGGACCGCGGATGCGGTTGACCGCGTCGATGATGTGTTCGGGGCCGAACATCCAGCCGATCCGCAGCGCCGCAAGACCATGGATCTTGGAGAACGTGTGGGTCACGACCGTGTTCTCGGTGGTCGCCACCAGCTCGATCCCCATCTCGTAATCGTTGCGCGAGACGTAGTCGCAATAGGCTGCGTCCAGCACCAGCAGCACGTGCGAGGGCAGGCCGGCGCGCAGGCGCTTGACCTCGTCGAACGGCAGATAGGTGCCGGTCGGGTTGTTGGGGTTGGCGAGCCAGACCAGTTTTGTGCGCGGCGTGACGGCTTTCAGGATCGTGTCGACATCCGCGGTCAGGTCCTTTTCGGCGGCAACCACGTTCTTCGCGCCGACCGCCATGGTCGCGATCGGGTAGACCAGGAAGCCGTGCGTGGTCGAGATCGCCTCGTCGCCATGGCTGAGATAGGTGTGGGCGAGCAGATTGAGGATCTCGTCCGAGCCGGCGCCGCAGATGATGCGGTTGGGGTCGAGCCCGAAGGTGCGCCCGATCGCTTCGCGCAGCACGCGCGAGGTCCCTTCCGGATAGTCTTCCAGGTGATCCGCCACGTTCTTGAACGCCTCGATCGCCTTCGGCGAGGGCCCGAACGGCGTCTCGTTGGCCGAGAGCTTGAACACCTTGCGACCGGGCTCCGCCACCGGAGTCCTGCCGGGCGTATAGGGCGCAATATCGAGAATGCCGGGATTCGGCACTGGGCGGGACATCTTCAACTCCGGAGTGGCTTAAGCGGTTCGCGACTTACGATTTCGGCCCGGTCGGGGGCACCGTATAGCGCGTTGCGTGGCTGCCGACGAGGGCCGTGGAGCGCACCGAGGCCCCCGCTTCGATCAGGGCAGCCTTGATTTTGTCGAGGCTGCTCGTCGCGGTGACCGAGACCAGCAGCGCGGCGCCGTCGAAGGCGGTGTCGGGCACCGCCACGATCTCGGCGAGCGGCGACAGGACGCGCGCAACTTCGGCGTTCCACCCCGACACGCGTACGCTGAAGGTCTCGACCTCCGTCACCAGGGCGCTGTCGGCGACGCGCGAGACCGCGAACACCGGCAACGCCGCCGGATGGTCGGCGCGCTCGACAAAGGGCAGCCGCGCGATGATCTTTGGCGCGCCGGCTTCTTCCAGCGACAGCCACCACGGCGTGCGGCTCGAGGTTGCCGAGACCAGCGCAAGGTCGCCCTTGGATTTCGCGACGGCCTCGACCGCCGCCTGCGCGCTGAAATGCGCGACGTAAGGCACCGTGAAGCCGAAATGGAATCGCGCGGAATCGCGCATGGCGGGCTCGCTTGCCGAGATGTCGGCGTGGACCGAGAACGGGGCCTGGACGTAGGTGAAGGTCGCGATGATGACGCGCCAGATGCTCTCGACCGTGTCGAGCGGCAGGATGCCGCGATGACGCTGCACGAGGTCGCGCATCATGGAGGCCTCGCGTGCCGGGCGGAACGCCGAGCCGACCTCCTGGGTCTGCTTCACCTGGATCAGGCGGTCGATGATGTCGCCGCGTTGCATCAGCAGGCGATGCATGCCCTCGTCGATCGCGTCGATCTCCTTGCGCAATTCCTGGAGCGATGGTGGCGCGGGCGGACGTTGGGACATGTCTGACAGGTGCTGTTGAGGGGCGTTCCAATGCGGATCAGTCGAGCCGTCACCGCTACGATGGATGTCCTGATTAGGCAGTCGGGGCTGCGAAAGCAAAGAGAAATGCAAAGGGAAATCGGGCCCTTTCCGCCGGCGGCGCGGCAGGCGAATTTGGTCGATCCGGGCCGCGACTTGACGAAAACCGTCCAAGACGGTAGTTTTTATCCGTTCCGTGGTCATTTGAGCCGGCCGGCTTGCAGCCACGTTAAAAAACTCGCTAAACAGGCCGGGGACCCTTTCGATCCCGGCCGAACCTATCGTTCAGGCCGGGTTTTTCATGGCCTGATGTCAATGCGGTCACTTCTACGATCGCAAACGAGGTCGATGGTCAGATGGTTGGCGTCCAGTCAATTCCCAGTCCCGCGATCACTGCCGACGAGCGGTCGCACGAGGTGGATCGTCCGAGCTCGCAGGTTGCGCAGTTCGGCACGAAGCAGCCGCTGCAGCTCGATTGCGGTGTCGATCTCAGCCCGTTCCAGATCGCCTACCAAACCTACGGCGAGCTCAATGCCGATCGCTCCAATGCGATCCTGATCTGCCATGCGCTGACCGGCGACCAGCACGTCGCCAATGTGCACCCTGTCACCGGCAAGCCCGGCTGGTGGGAGACCTTGGTCGGCCCCGGCCGACCGCTCGATCCCAGCGAGTATTTTATCATCTGCTCCAACGTGATCGGCGGCTGCATGGGCTCGACCGGTCCGGCTTCGATCAATCCCGCGACGGGCAAGGTTTGGGGCCTCGATTTCCCCGTCATCACCATCCCCGACATGGTGCGCGCGCAGGCGATGCTGATCGACCGGCTCGGCATCGACACGCTGTTCGCAGTCGTCGGCGGCTCGATGGGCGGCATGCAAGTGCTGCAATGGACTGCGGCGTATCCGACTCGGGTATTCTCCGCGCTGGCGATTGCCTGCTCGACACGACATTCGGCGCAGAACATCGCGTTCCACGAGCTTGGCCGTCAGGCGGTGATGGCCGATCCCGACTGGCACCAAGGCGGCTATGCCGATCACGGCATCCATCCGCATCGCGGGCTCGCTGTCGCTAGGATGGCGGCGCACATCACCTATCTTTCGGACGCCGCGCTGCATCGAAAATTCGGCCGGCGCATGCAGGACCGCGAGCTGCCGACCTTCTCGTTCGACGCCGACTTCCAGGTCGAGTCCTATCTGCGCTACCAGGGCTCATCCTTTGTCGAGCGCTTCGACGCCAACTCCTATCTCTATCTGACCCGCGCGATGGATTATTTCGACATCGCCGGCGACCATGGCGGCGTGCTGGCGAAGGCGTTCGCGGGAATCCAGACCCGCTTCTGCGTGGTTTCTTTCACCAGCGACTGGCTGTTCCCGACCTCGGAATCGCGCGCGCTGGTGCACGCCCTGAATGCGTCGAGCGCGCGGGTGTCCTTCGCCGAGATCGAGACCGATCGCGGTCACGACGCGTTCCTGCTCGACGTGCCCGAGTTCTTCGACATTGCCCGTGCCTTCCTGCAGTCGGCAGGCAAGGCGCGCGGGCTCACTGCCAAGACTGCTTAACAAGGACGGCTAGTCATGTCTGTACAGGAAGCGCTGCCGCTGGGCGGCCTTGCGACCGGGCAGCCCGGCGATTTTCGCGCCGACCATGTGCTGGTGGCCGAGATGGTCAAGCCGGGCTCGAAGGTGCTCGACGTCGGCTGTGGCGAGGGCGACCTGCTCCAGCTGCTGGAGACCCGCGGCATCGACGGCCGCGGCATCGAGCTGTCACGCGAGGGCGTCAACCGCTGCGTCGCCAAGGGTCTTGCGGTGGTGCAGGGCGATGCCGACACCGATCTCGTGAATTATCCGGATGACGCCTTCGACTACGTGATCCTGTCGCAGACGTTGCAGGCGACCCGGCAGCCGAAAGTGGTGCTTGAGAATTTGCTGCGCATCGGCCGCCGCGCCATCGTGTCGTTCCCGAATTTCGGCTTCTGGAAGATGCGGCTCCAGCTCCTGATCGGCGGCCACATGCCGCGCACGGAGAATCTGCCGGCAAGCTGGTATGACACCGCCAACATCCATTTCTGCACCATCAAGGATTTCGTCGAGCTCTGCGACGCGATCGACGTCAAGATGGAACGTGCCGAGGCGCTCGACCTCTACGGCCGTCCGCTGCGGCTGCGGATGCCCTGGTGGGTGTGGAATCTGTTCGGCGAGCAGGGCGTGTTTCTTCTGACGCGAGGCGGCAGGAAGTAAGATTCCCGTAGCCCGGATGAAGCGTAGCGCAATCCGGGATTCTATCCGCGGAGGCGAAGGCCCCGGATTACGCTTTCGCTCCCTCCGGACTACGCGACGGAGTGTGTGGCGACGCCTTCGCGCTAATGCGCCGGCAACGACCGCGCATCGCGCGCCGGCCATCTTCCCGCTTCCACCAGCGTGACGAACCGTTCCACCGTTTCGTTGAACAGCGCGGGCTCTTCGAGATTGAGCACGTGGCCGGACTTCGGAAACATGGCGAGCCCTGCCGCAGGCAGGTGCTTCTTCAGGAACAGGCTTGCGCCGACGCACGGATCGTCCTCGTCGCCGCAGATGATGAGTGCCGGCGTCGTGGCGGCTCTGATCGCGTCTGTCATCGTAAAGATCGAGGGACGGCCGGCCTGGAAGCCGCGCATCGTGCGCGCCGATCCCTTGGCGTCGTGCCGCGCCAGGGCGGCGTAGAAATCGGCGTGGCCGCGCGGGTCCTTCACCAGGAAGGGAATCCGGCTCGGCGCCTCGCGCGTGACCTTTGCGACTTCGGCCGAGCCGAGCATCTCGAATTGCTCCGCGTTGGCGCGGCACTGCTGGCGCCAGGCGTCGAGGTTCTCGATCTCCGAGCCTGAGCCGACGCCGGCGAGCGTCATCGACAGGGCACGTTGGGGCGCGTTGAGCCCGATCTGGAGCGATGAATAGGCGCCCATCGAGAGGCCGACGAAGTGCGCGCGATCGATCTTCAGATGATCGAGCACCGCGAGCGCATCGGTGTAGAAATGCGTGTAGCCGTAGACCTCGCCATCAGGCACGTCCGATGGCGTGTAGCCGCGCGCGGAATAGGTGATGCAGCGATGGCCGCGCGAGAAGTAGCGCATCTGCGGCTCCCAATTGGTGTAGTCGGCGGCGAATTCGTGCAGAAAAATAATTGGCGTGCCCGTGCCTGCTTGTTCGAAATAGAGCCGGCAATTGTCCTTCGTGAGGGCGTGAGGCATCCGGTTTTCTCCCAGAGGTGGCTGCGACATTGGAATGCCGTCCTGCGGTTAGCGCATACGAACCTAACACTTATTAATCATCTTAATCATCGTCCAAAATCTCCGCGACCGCGTCTTGTTCTCGCCACATCAGGATACTGATACAGCCCGCGGATGTCGGCCACCGCACGGGCCGATTGGGAAGTGGGGGTGTCAACGAAGGATGAAGAATGTTCGAGTTGTTTGCGTCTCGCCTGTCGCGCTGTGTCGTCGCGCTGGCTGTTTTCTTCGCGGCGGTCGCCGCCTTCACCTCTCCGGCGTCAGCACGACCTCATCGTCATAGCGCAGAGCGGCACGCTTACGCGCATCACGCCAGCAGATATCATTATTACCGGCATGCACGCAGTTCGCGCTTTGAGCGCGGCGCGGCGCAATTGCAGGCGAACGGCTTCGGCAACACTTTCGCCAGCTATGACCCGAACGCCAATAGCGGCGGCATCGCCATAAGCGGCAGCGGTGGAATGGCCATGAGCGGCAACGCTGGAATGGTTACCAGCGGTGAGATGACCACGCGCGCCAGCCGTCGAATCGCCAAGAGGCGTGGCGGTGAGATTGCCACTGACGCGAATGTCGGCGGCGTGGCCAATAGCGCCACGAGCAGCAGCGGCTTCGGCGGCGGGTCGGGCCTCGTGTCCGAGGCACGCCGCTATGTCGGCGGCAATCCGACCGGCCGCGGCAGCCTGTGGTGCGCGCGCTTCATGAACATGGTGCTTGAAAAGACCGGTCACCGTGGCACCGGCTCCGACATGGCGAACTCGTTCGCGCATTACGGCACGCGTGTCTCCGGTCCTCAGGTCGGCGCCATCGCGGTCATGTCGCGCGGCGGCCGGGGCGGTCATGTCGGCATCATCACCGGCGTCGATGCGCAGGGCAATCCGATCATGATCTCCGGCAACAACGGCAACCGCGTCCGCGAAGCGCCGATCTCGCGCGGCCGGATCTATGCCTATGTGATGCCGAATTGAGGCGCGTCATTGCGAGCGCAGCGAAGCAATCCAGAATCCCTCGCGGAGACAGTCTGGATTGCTTCGTCGCTTCGCTCCTCGCAATGACGGAGTTTGCCGAGAAAGCGCCCCGTCACACCAGCTTCGGCTGTTCCACCGCAACCGCGTCGCCCACGCCGATGTCGCCGTCGGCGATCACCTCGGCATAGATGCCGCAGTCCATGTGGCCGAGATTGCTCGAGAGCGTGGCCGGGATTTCGAGATCGCGCCTGGCGGTCTGAGGATCGACATTGGTGGCCGGGCAGCGCTTGATGCGCTTGACCACTTTCAGCCGGGCCTGTCCGATCGCCAGCGTCTGGCCGACGAGGTCGAACTCGGACCAGGCCGGCCAGCCCTTCACGTAGAGATTGGCGCGGAAGCGCAGCGGGTGGACGGCGGCGCCGCCGAGCATGGTCTCGAGTGCGCGGACGCTGTCGAGATTGATGATGGACACGACCTTGCGGGCGACGTCGGAAAAGCTGTGGTCGCGGCCGGACAGGACCTTGGGCGGGCCCTTCAACTCCGGCTGAAAGTTCTGGCTGAAATAGTCCTCGATCGCGGCACGCCCGGCGGCGGTCTCGAGATCGCCGACGGCGACGATCTGGCCATCCTTGCGGATGGTCAGGCGATGGGTCGCGTCCTCGAACCGGCTGTCGAGCGAAGCCAGCCGCTCATTACGCGCCAGCATCAGGAACTGGATCTTCGGCTTCCACTGCGGCTCTTCCGGATCGAAGCCGCTGGGGCCGTTCTCGATGGCATAGCGGCGGTCGGCGGGCAGTGTCCGGCCGGTCTGCAGGGAGACGCGGGGCAGGGGCTCCGGCGTCAGGCCCTTGATCGGATAGCGGTAGAGGCCGGTGATCTCGGCGATCTGGTTGGCTGTCGTTGCGCTCGGTGTCATGCCGCTACTTAGGGGATTCGGCCCAACGGCGCCAAGCGGGCGGATCCGCGCACGAAATTGTGAACTCGCCTCTTCCGGTCCGAGGCCTCGCTTCCCACATCTGGGTCAGGCCGGCGCCAGCGCCGGCTGATAACGACCGTTGCCGGTTGAGAAACGTCAATGCGGTCATCGGAAACCCAATGAAGATGCCGTTTGGAGTGCCTTAGAGGGCTCCAGGGGCAGGCCGAGGGACAGAGAAGATATGAACATCGAGAAATATACCGAACGCTCCAGGGGCTTCGTCCAGTCTGCGCAGTCGCTTGCGGTGCGCGAAGGGCACCAGCAGTTTTCGACCCTGCACGTCCTGAAAGTGCTGCTGGACGACAATGAAGGCCTCGCTGCCGGCCTGATCGACCGCGCCGGCGGCAATTCCCGCGCAATCCTGAAGGCGACCGAGGACGCCCTGAACAAGGTGCCGAAGGTCTCTGGCGGCGGAGCCGGCCAGATCTATCTGGCGCCCGAGCTCGCCCGCACCTTCGACGCGGCTGAAAAGGCCGGCGAGAAGGCCGGCGACAGCTTTGTCACGGTCGAGCGGTTGCTGCTCGGCCTCGCGCTGGAGAAGACCAGCGAGGCGGGTACGATCCTGGCCAGGGGCGGCGTCACCCCGCAAAACCTCAACGCGGCGATCGAAGCGCTGCGCAAGGGCCGCACCGCGGATTCCGCGACGGCCGAGAACGCCTACGACGCGCTGAAGAAATATGCCCGCGACCTCACCCAGGCGGCGCGCGACGGCAAGCTCGATCCGGTCATCGGCCGCGACGAGGAGATCCGCCGCACGATCCAGGTGCTGTCGCGCCGGACCAAGAACAATCCCGTCCTGATCGGAGAGCCCGGCGTCGGCAAGACCGCCATCGCCGAGGGTCTGGCGCTGCGCATCGTCAACGGCGACGTGCCGGAGAGCCTGAAGGACAAGAAGCTGCTGTCGCTCGACCTCGGCTCGCTGATTGCAGGTGCAAAATATCGCGGCGAGTTCGAGGAGCGGCTGAAGGCCGTGCTCCAGGAGGTGACCGGGAGCGATGGCAATTTCGTCCTGTTCATCGACGAGATGCACACGCTGATCGGCGCCGGCAAGGGCGATGGCGCGATGGACGCGTCCAACCTGCTCAAGCCTGCGCTCGCCCGCGGCGAGCTACACTGCATCGGCGCCACCACGCTCGACGAGTACCAGAAGCACGTCGAAAAGGACGCGGCGCTGGCGCGGCGTTTCCAGCCGATCTTCGTCAGCGAGCCCTCGGTCGAGGATACGATCTCGATCCTCCGCGGGCTGAAGGACAAGTACGAGCAGCACCATGGCGTGCGGATCACCGATTCCGCGCTGGTCGCCGCCACGACGCTGTCCAACCGCTACATCACCGATCGCTTCCTGCCCGACAAGGCGATCGACCTCATGGATGAGGCCGCCGCGCGGCTCAAGATGCAGGTCGATTCCAAGCCGGAAGAGCTGGATTCGATGGATCGGGAAATCATCCGGCTGAAGATCGAACAGGAAGCATTGAAGAAAGAGAGCGATGCCGGTTCGAAGAGCCGCCTGCAGACGCTGGAGAAGGAGCTCGCTGACCTCGAGGAGAAGTCCGCGGCGCTCACCGCACGCTGGAGCGCGGAGAAGAACAAGCTCTCCGATGCCCAGAAACTGAAGGCCGAGCTCGACGGCTTGCGGGTCGAACTTGCCAACGCACAGCGGCGCGGTGAATTCCAGAAGGCCGGTGAGCTGGCCTATGGCCGGATCCCCGAGCTCGAAAAGCAGCTTGCAGAGATCGAGGCCAAGGAGAACTCCGGCGAGATGATGGAGGAGGCGGTCACCGCCAACCACATCGCGCAGGTGGTCTCGCGCTGGACCGGCGTGCCCGTCGACAAGATGCTGGAAGGCGAGAAGGACAAGCTCCTGAGGATGGAGGACTCGCTCGGCAAGCGCGTCGTCGGCCAGGCCGAGGCCGTGCGTGCGGTCGCGACCGCCGTGCGCCGTTCGCGCGCGGGGCTGCAGGATCCGAACCGGCCGACCGGCTCGTTCATGTTCCTCGGGCCCACCGGCGTCGGCAAGACCGAACTGACGAAAGCGCTCGCCGAATATCTGTTCAACGACGAGACCGCGATGGTCCGCCTCGACATGTCCGAATACATGGAGAAGCACTCGGTCTCGCGGTTGATCGGCGCGCCTCCGGGCTATGTCGGCTATGACGAGGGCGGTGCGCTGACCGAAGCGGTGCGGCGCCGGCCCTATCAGGTCGTGCTGTTCGACGAGATCGAGAAGGCGCATCCCGACGTCTTCAACGTCCTGTTGCAGGTGCTCGACGACGGCCGCCTCACCGACGGCCAGGGCCGCACCGTCGATTTCCGCAACACACTGATCATCATGACCTCGAACCTTGGTTCGGAGTTTCTGGTGAACCAGCCGGAGGGCGAGGACACCTCGGCCGTGCGCGAGCAGGTGATGGGAATGGTGCGGGGACATTTCCGCCCCGAATTCCTCAATCGCGTCGACGAGATCATCCTGTTCCATCGCTTGCAGAGAAGCGAGATGGGCCGGATCGTCGAGATCCAGTTCGCGCGGCTGCAAAAGCTTTTGACCGATCGCAAGATCGTGCTGACGCTCGACGCCGCGGGCCGCGACTGGCTCGCCGCCAAGGGCTGGGATCCCGCCTACGGCGCACGGCCGCTCAAGCGCGTGATCCAGCGTCACGTCCAGGATCCGCTCGCCGAGATGATCCTGGCCGGCGACGTCAAGGACGGTGACAGCGTTGCGATCTCGTCCGAAGGCAACGTGCTGACCTTCAACGGCAAGGCGCCGCAGACCGCGGAGATCGCCCAGTTCGAGGCGCCGGTGTCGAAGCGGAAGTTGAACTGAGCGCCGGTATTCGAAGCCTGAAGCAACAAGCCGCCCCGGAGAGGTCAATCTCTCCGGGGCGGTTTCTTTTGTGGGTTATTGACGATCTTGCTGCAGCCGGAGTGTGGTTTGTCTAGGTCGTGCAATCTTTACGGTGGGGCCCTACCGGCATATGCAATCCAATCCACATTTTTGAGCGCGGGGACTTATTTCTTCGTGACCTTGTAGATCGCGTTCTCGATGTCAGACGAGAAATAGATCGTGCCGGATTCCCCGATGCCGACGCCCGTCGGAATATGCGTTGGCAGTCCTCCGGGCGCGCCCACCAGGCCGATCGGGAGATTGGCCGCGATCTCGGTGACCGTGCCGCTCTCAGGTGCGATCTCGATCAATCGCTTGGCGCCGACCTCCGCCACGATCAGCTTGCCGTCGCCGGCGCGTGCGATCCCTTCGGGCATTTTCAGGTCCTTGGCGACCACCGTCTTTTCGCCGTTGCTCTCGATCATCGAGACGACGCCGGAAAAGGCTTCGGTGACGTAGACCTCGCCACGCGATCCGGCGACGAGCCCGACCGGGCCCTCGAGGCCGCCGATCAGTGTGGTGCGGTCCTTGCCGTGCTCGCCGCTGACGCGGACCAGCGATTTGGTGCCGAGCTCGGCCACCAGAATGCTGCCGTCCGCGAGCACGATCGCGTCGTGCGGCGCCTTGAAGCCGTGCAGCATGTCGCGGGTCGCGCCGGTCTTGCCGTCGATCACCTGCACCGTGCCGGTGAACCAGCTCGACAGGACCACGTCGTTGCCCTTCGCCGTTGCGCTCATCGGGTATTCGAGCGCGACGCCGGCGGCGTGCATGCGGGCCTTCTCGGTGACCTCGCCAGTAGCACCGTCCACTGTGCGATAGGCGAACACGTCGGCGACGTGGATCGTGTCCTTGCCGTTCTCTGACGTGACGCCGATGCCGCCGGGCAAGGCGAGCTTGCCAATGATGACCTGCCGCGCCTGGCCGGTCGCCGGATCGACCTCCTGGATGCCGTTGTCGGCCATGTTGGAGACGTAGATCCGGTCCTTGCCGTCGATCGCGAGATTGTCCAGCGACGGCTTCAACTGCGCGACCATGGTCTTGGTGCCCGACTTGGGATCGACCTGAACGAGCTGGCCGAGCGCGGTGTCGACCACCCAGAGATTGCCCTTGGAATCGAAGTTCACCGCGGCCGGGACCTTGAAGCCGTCCGCGACGACGGTCAGCTCGGCCTTGTCGACGTCGACCTTTGCGACCTGTCCCTTGAACCAGAGCGGACCGTAGAGCTTGTCGTCGGGACCGAACTCGAAGCCGTTGAGGCCGCCCATCTTCTCCATGATCTGGCGCGGCGGTTTGACGCCCTCGACGTCGATCTCATAGAGCGTGTCGCCGAGAAAGACGGTGGTGGCGTAGAGCCTGCCGTCCTTGCGGAAGGCGAGCGAGTTGATGCCGGGAAGGCCGGAAGCGAGCTTCGTGATCGGGCCGTCGCCCTTGCGCGAATAAAGATCGCCGGCCAGAAATCCGGTCCAGGCCATGGTGCCGTCGGGGGCGAATGCGATGTCGTCGGCCATTCCGATCGGGGCGGGGATTGCAACCTTGGCGGTACCGCCGGCGATGTCGACCTCGTAGAGCGCCGCGCCCGCGACGCTGCCGGCAAACAGATGGCCGGCCTTGTCGATCGCAAGCCCGTGCACGCCGTGGAACGCCGAGCCGGGGACGAGCCGGGTGACCTCCCAGTTTTCGGCCGAAACGCTGGTGGCGGAGACAATCGCAGCGACGAAGGCTGCGCAGGCGAGCCTGTTCTTCATGGCGAGACCTCCTGTTTTTTGGAAAGTATTCGCTCCCCACGCCGCTTTGGCAAACGAAACTTGACGTTGTGATGGCGCCAAGTGGGCCTCGCGCATCGACGTCAAATCCGGATCGTGTTTGAAGATGACCGGCCGATCTCGGCCGGTTCGCCGGCTTTACCGGTTGGTGACCTGCAACGGTCCGCCGGTTGCGTCCGACATCCGGGCGATGGCGCCGGCGCGGCCGCTCATCATGCCGTCGAGCCGGTCGCGCTCCTTCTCGAAGCCGGCCAGCATCGGGCCTTCCAGTGAGCGGCCGCGCGGCAATTTCACACGCAGCGGATCGACGAAGCGGCCGTTGACCAGGATTTCGTAGTGGACGTGCGGGCCGGTCGACGCGCCGGTCGAACCGACGAAGCCGATCACCTGGCCCTGCCGCACCTTCTTGCCGGGCTCCATGCCCTTGGCGAAGGCCGACATATGGCCATAGGCGGTCTCGTAGCCGTTGTTGTGCTTGATGCGGATGTATTTGCCGTAGCCGCCCTCGGGGCCGGCCTTCTCGATCACGCCGTTGCCGGAGGCGAAGATCGGCGTGCCGTAGGAGGTGGCCCAGTCGACGCCGGTGTGCATCTTCACAAAGCCGAGGATGGGGTGACGGCGGCCGCCGAAGCCGGAGCGCATGATGGCGTTGTTGACCGGCTTGCGCACCAGGAACTTCTTCGCGCTCTTGCCGGTCTCGTCATAGTAGTCGACGACGCCGTCGTCGGGGCTCTGGTAGCGGTAGTATTTCTTGGTTTCGCCGCCGAGCGTGAGCGAAGCGAACAGCACGTCGTTCTTTTCGCTCGCGGTCACGCCTTCGTCTTCGCCGGCGTAGAACACGTCGAATGAATCGCCCGGCGCCACCTTGCGCTGGAAATCGACGTCGTAGGAGTAGATCTTGATCATGTCGTCGATGACGGGCATCGGCACTTTGTTGCGCATCGCGGTCTCGTAGATGCTCTGGTAGAGCCGCACGCCCGTGCCGTCATCGTCGTCATCGTCGTCGCTGTTGGCGTTCGCCGCCGCATCGGCGACGGTATTCATGCTGGAGACGTCGACGGCGACGTATTTGCCGAGATCGGACAGCGCCGCGATCGCCTCGACCATGGTCTCGTTGGCGATGACGACGCGGTAGGGCTGCAGACGGGCGCCGGGGCTTGCGGGCGCCATCAGGATGCGCAGCTTCTCGCCTTCCTTCACGCCGCCGTCTCGGCCGCGCGGACCGAGCGTCGCGGTGATCGCCTTGATCTCCTCGGCCGTGGCGCCGAGATCGCGCAGCACGCCGGCGACGCTGTCGCCCTTTTTGACCACGTGGACGCGTTCACCGTTGGGATTGCCGCCGGTGATCTGTTCCTTGGTCTTCGGCAGCAGCGTGACGTTTTCCGGCACCACGCGCGTCTCGAAGCCGGCATAGGGATCGGACGGCGACACTTCGGTGGCGTAGGCGCTTCTGATCTCGGACGGGGCGGTCGCGCCGGAGACGTCGGCCGCAGCATTGGAGAGAGCGGCATAGCGCACCCCGCCATTGCCGCGCCAGTTGGCGGCATCGCGCACCCGCATCAGGATGTCGTCCAGCGCCACCACTGCGGTAATCTTGGCTTTCGGCAGCACCTGGGAGAGGTCCTTGGTGACGAAGGATACCTCGGCGTCGGGTTCGACGGCCTCCGGATTGTTCGGATCCTCGGATGCCGTCTTCGGATCGGAGCCGACATCGGTGAGAAGGCGCTGGGCGTTGAACGGCGGGATCTTCGCCGACAGGTCGCTCGTCGTCATCGACAGATTGCCGGCAATCCGGATGAAGGGACGCACCCGCATCACGTCGCGGTTGCCGACGCGGGCGACGGTCGAGACGCGCACGATGTTGCGCGAGGCCGTGGCTTCGTTCGGCGGCGGCAGGCGGTCGCTCTTGTGCAGCGTGGCGGCGCGGTCGGCTGCGCCGAATGCGCCGCGCAGCGCGCCTTCGACGCGCTCCGGCACCTTGGCGAAGGTCATCTCGCCGTCGAGCGAAGCGAAAACGGCGCCGCCGATCAGGGCTGCGCCGCAAAGTCCGGTTAGAATAGTCCCGCTGAACCATTGCACCGAGACGCGGCGCCGATCGATGACAGCGGCTTCGGAACCATCGACGGACAGCGGCGGCTCGTGGCCGAGATCGATGATCCCGGTCTCACGCCCGTAAGCGCCGCGTGACGTCCTGTGGTTCAACCCAAGTCCCCCAATCAACGACCCGAGAGCCCGATTTCGAGCAGCCCGTTCCGGACAGTCCTGTTTCGAGCCCTCCTTACGCCGCCCTCTCTGGGGCGTCTCTGGAAAAGGCAAGCCGCATAGGCGTCCGCGGTCAGAAGGCCCAGATGACGGACCGGCCGAAATTACGAACAGCTAAGCGGAAAAAGATCTCTCGATGTGTCTCGAATGTCTGAAGAAGGCTGCTTCATCGGATGATCGCCTTCCTCTGACCCCACACAAACCGCCGGCAGCCCCCACTGGCATCCATGCGATTCAAGCTTCGTCTGTACCAGAACGCCGGGGGATTGTGGCTCAAGTACGGCGCCTAATATGGAAAAGTTTCCGGAACGGCAGGGGGGCCGAGGGCCTTCCAGGGGCGGGCGCCCCAAGCCGCGGCCAAGCCGCGCTAAGCCGCGCCAAGTCACGTCCAAGTCACGTCCAAGTCACGTCCAAGCCGCTTCCGGAGCCCGCTCAGGCCCAATCTTTTTTTGGTTTTTTTCTCAGCGTCGGCCCGATCCATCCGCTCAGCGCCTTTCTAACATACTGTAATCACGTGTATTTTTTGAATAATCCACCGTGCGACGATTTTCTGACAATCGGCGTTGACAACCCCGATGGGTGGGGCCTATAACCCGACCACTGAGCGCGGCGCCGCCGGGTCACTGACCAAGGCGAGCGAACGCGCCACTGATGCTCCTCACCTTGTTGAGTGACACAACAGTCGACGTAAGTCGATTGGAGTTCATCCATCGTCGGTAAGGGTGTCGGAACCCTTCCTCTCTGGAAGGTTGGGGCCTCCTGGTCCCGGGCTGTTTGACAAGTGAAGATGAAGAAAGAGAAACGTGGACGGCGGAGTCCTTGCGGGTCTCGCATTTAAAGAGCTTCGGCTTTTTGGATCGGGACCGGACGAAAGACTTCGGCGGTACACGTTTTAAGGTTACACCATCGTTGCCAGCGATGTGAATCGCGGGCAGCTCATCGACTTCGGTCGATGAAAAATGGTGGGACCTCGTCAAAACGTTGTGATCAGCCGGTTCAAAGTTCAAGTCCAACTTGAGAGTTTGATCCTGGCTCAGAGCGAACGCTGGCGGCAGGCTTAACACATGCAAGTCGAGCGGGCGTAGCAATACGTCAGCGGCAGACGGGTGAGTAACGCGTGGGAACATACCTTTTGGTTCGGAACAACACAGGGAAACTTGTGCTAATACCGGATAAGCCCTTACGGGGAAAGATTTATCGCCGAAAGATTGGCCCGCGTCTGATTAGCTAGTTGGTGAGGTAATGGCTCACCAAGGCGACGATCAGTAGCTGGTCTGAGAGGATGATCAGCCACATTGGGACTGAGACACGGCCCAAACTCCTACGGGAGGCAGCAGTGGGGAATATTGGACAATGGGCGCAAGCCTGATCCAGCCATGCCGCGTGAGTGATGAAGGCCCTAGGGTTGTAAAGCTCTTTTGTGCGGGAAGATAATGACGGTACCGCAAGAATAAGCCCCGGCTAACTTCGTGCCAGCAGCCGCGGTAATACGAAGGGGGCTAGCGTTGCTCGGAATCACTGGGCGTAAAGGGTGCGTAGGCGGGTCTTTAAGTCAGGGGTGAAATCCTGGAGCTCAACTCCAGAACTGCCTTTGATACTGAGGATCTTGAGTTCGGGAGAGGTGAGTGGAACTGCGAGTGTAGAGGTGAAATTCGTAGATATTCGCAAGAACACCAGTGGCGAAGGCGGCTCACTGGCCCGATACTGACGCTGAGGCACGAAAGCGTGGGGAGCAAACAGGATTAGATACCCTGGTAGTCCACGCCGTAAACGATGAATGCCAGCCGTTAGTGGGTTTACTCACTAGTGGCGCAGCTAACGCTTTAAGCATTCCGCCTGGGGAGTACGGTCGCAAGATTAAAACTCAAAGGAATTGACGGGGGCCCGCACAAGCGGTGGAGCATGTGGTTTAATTCGACGCAACGCGCAGAACCTTACCAGCCCTTGACATGTCCAGGACCGGTCGCAGAGATGTGACCTTCTCTTCGGAGCCTGGAACACAGGTGCTGCATGGCTGTCGTCAGCTCGTGTCGTGAGATGTTGGGTTAAGTCCCGCAACGAGCGCAACCCCCGTCCTTAGTTGCTACCATTTAGTTGAGCACTCTAAGGAGACTGCCGGTGATAAGCCGCGAGGAAGGTGGGGATGACGTCAAGTCCTCATGGCCCTTACGGGCTGGGCTACACACGTGCTACAATGGCGGTGACAATGGGACGCTAAGGGGCAACCCTTCGCAAATCTCAAAAAGCCGTCTCAGTTCGGATTGGGCTCTGCAACTCGAGCCCATGAAGTTGGAATCGCTAGTAATCGTGGATCAGCACGCCACGGTGAATACGTTCCCGGGCCTTGTACACACCGCCCGTCACACCATGGGAGTTGGTTTTACCTGAAGACGGTGCGCTAACCAGCAATGGAGGCAGCCGGCCACGGTAGGGTCAGCGACTGGGGTGAAGTCGTAACAAGGTAGCCGTAGGGGAACCTGCGGCTGGATCACCTCCTTTCTAAGGATGGTTCTTCAGAAGCTTGCTTCTATCGAACCGTTTTAGAAACATCAGTGGCCAACGGTCGTCAGGATCGTTGAGCTGCATTGGCGGGATTTCGCCGTCTTCGTTTCTCTTTCTTCGCGGACGAACACGCGCTGGGGCTGCAACCTTGCAGAATCCCTGGTCCTTGACTGGATATGCGTTAGGGGCTTGTAGCTCAGTTGGTTAGAGCGCGCGCTTGATAAGCGTGAGGTCGGAAGTTCAAGTCTTCCCAGGCCCACCACACTCATCGAGTGAGCATTCGTCTTCTGGTTACGGGGCCATAGCTCAGCTGGGAGAGCGCGTGCTTTGCAAGCATGAGGTCGTCGGTTCGATCCCGTCTGGCTCCACCAGATGGTTTGATCACCGACTACTCATACCGTCGTCCGCGAAACATCACTTCGCACTTACTAGTCCGGATGGACAGTAAGCTGCGTGATTTCTGACATCGTAAAGAGGAGATCGATCCGAGTTGGATCGGGCAACAAGTAATTGTTGCGCGATACTTCATTATCTC
>NZ_JBEPQF010000021.1:142500-148601 GCF_040547695.1 Bradyrhizobium sp. JR4.3
CTCCAGCGCGGGATAGATATCGCCCGCCGCGATCTGCTGCGGCACGCCGCCGACCTTGGCGATGATCGTGCCGGCAAAACCGCCGACCCGGAATTTCAGTCCCTTGAGATCGTCGATCGACTTGATCTCCTTCCGGAACCAGCCGCCCATCTGCGCGCCGGTCGACCCGGTCGGAATGCCGATGGTGTTGTATTCCTTCAGCAGATTGTTGATCAGGTCCTGGCCACCGCCCCACTGCAGCCACGAAATGTGCTGCCGCGTGTTCAAGCCGAACGGCAGCGACGTGCCGAACGTGAAAGCGGGGTTCTTGCCCCAATAGTAGTACAGCGCGGTGTTGCCCATCTCGACCGTGCCGTTTGCGACGGCGTCGAGCACCTGCAGACCCGGCACGATTTCGCCGGCGGCGAATGGCTGGATCTGGAAACGATTGTCGGTGATCTCGGCAACGCGCTTGGCGAAATATTCGCAGCCGCCGTAGAGCGTATCCAGCGCCTTGGGCCAGCTCGCGGCATATCGCCATTTGATCTCGGGCATCGACTGCGCGATCGCCGGCGCAGCGACGGCACTTGCGGCCAAGCCCAATCCGCCTGCCGTCAGGAATTTACGACGTTCCATGCGCTTCCCTCCGCTAAGTCGATGCTTCGACCAGGGAACGATCTTGGTGTCGTCTTGTCTTCGTCGACGCTCGACGTTTTCTGTTGAGACGTTGTGGCGTTTCCGAACGGCCCTTGCGGGCACTCGTAGATGGAATTCCGATCGTTGCGGTTCCTCGAGCGAGGATGACCGGGCGCTTCGCCGGAATCAAGTCTCATGTCTCAAGCCTCATGGGCGCCTCGCAGGTGCGAACGCCAGCCTGACGCAAGTCGGGCTGGCACGCGATCTGCTATTCCGTCGCGCAAAAACCAGGGAGGCTCGCGCATGACGGGCAAGACGATCGTGGTCGCCGGAGCGAGCGGTCTCGTCGGCAATGCCGCGTTGCGACACTTCGGCATCTCGAGCGGGTGCGATGTCATTGCCCTGTCCCGGCGGAGGCCGCGCGACCGCTACGGCGCCCGTCATGTCCCGATCGACCTGACCAGCGCAGCGGATTGCGGCCGCGCCGCCTCGGAACTGAGCGGCGCGACGCATCTGATCTACGCTGCGCTCTACGAGGCGCCGCAGCTCGTCGACGGCTGGCGCGACCCGCAGCAGATCAAGACCAACGATTTGATGCTGCGCAATCTGATGGGTGCGCTCGAGCCGGTCTCACCCGGCCTCAAGCATGTCGCCCTGTTGCAGGGCACCAAGGCCTATGGCGTCCACGTTCGCCCCCTGACCGTGCCGGCTCGCGAAGGCCGTTCCGAAATGTACGAGCAGCCCAATTTCTACTGGGCGCAGGAAAACTTCTTGCGCGAACTGCAAGCCGGCAAGGCTTGGCATTGGAGCATCCTGCGGCCGGTGCTGATCGTCGGCCTCGCCATGGGCGGCGCCATGGACCTGATCCCGCCGCTCGGCGTCTATGCCGCGATGCTGCGCGAGCAGGGCAGGCCGCTGGATTACCCCGGCGGCGCCGCGCGGGTGGCGCAGGCTGTCGATGTCGACCTCCTCGCCCGCGCCATCGCCTGGTCGGGCGAGGCCGAGGCCGCGCGCAACGAAGCCTTCAACGTGACCAATGGCGACGTCTTTACCTGGGAGAACATCTGGCCTGCGGTCGCCGATGCGCTGGAGATGAAGCCGGGCAAGCCGGTCCCGCTGTCGCTCACCAGGGAGTCTCCATCCTGGGTCGCCCCCTGGGATGCGCTGCGGCGCAAGCACGACCTCGTATCGCCTGCGCTGGCCGAATTCGTCGGCCTCTCGTTCCAATACGCCGATTACAGCCTGCGCTACGGCCAGACCGAATCCGGTCCGCCCTCGATCGTCTCGACCGTGAAGATCAACCGCGCCGGCTTCACCGAGATGATGGACACCGAAGACATGTTCCGGAAGTGGTTCAGGCAGGCGAAGCAAGAGCGGCTGCTGCTATGACGCAGAACCAAAGCCGGTACGTCCGGGATCGTTGCCCAGATCAGATTGTGACCCGGATCGGTCCTCCGGCCAAGCCGGTTCGAACGGCTTTAAGTCTGGCTTATCTGAGCTTCTGTCGCAACCACCGTGAGGGACGGACATCACCCAGCGCGGCGATCCTTTGTAGCGGCGAAAAGTCGACCTTCCAAAGATCAAGTTCAAACAGCTCGCCGCGCTGATCGAGGTTCAGCGCGACCGACACCAGCACTCCATCAGCGTCGTCAAATTCGGCTTCGCCAATACATCGGCCGAAACGCCGGTCTGCGGCACCTTCGAAGAGAAGGCTACCCATCCCACCGTCGTTCATTTCGTCGACGAAGCCAAAATGGTCCTGCAAGGGCGAATGCTGACCTAGAATAAAGACAACCAGATCGTGCTCGTCGGGGGTAAGTGGGCGCGGCATCTTCTTTCTCGTAGCGGCTAGGTGCATTGGCCCATATCACGCCGCGCTCGCGATGTCCGTTCTGGCCCATGGCGGACGTGTCCGGCACGAAGTGCAAGAGCAGCTTTTGATCGTAGCGGAACATAGTCGTTCTTGCTATCGTCCTTAGACCGACCGAGGTTGCCAACACTAATGCGACTGATTTCGCACTTGCTAGTCGGACTGCTCTGCGCCTTAGGCGTGATAGCAGCAGGTGCTTTTAGTCACGAAATGGTACGGCCCTTTTTCTTGATCGTTTGGACGCCAGCAACCTGGCTGGTTCGTTTTTCAAACACGCTATGTCCACCGACAGGCGTAAGGTGCTTTCTGGGGTCGGTCAGCCAAGGTGCGCATCACCTTTGGTTTGGGCTATGCCTCCTTGGCTTTTGGTGGATTGTCTTGTCGTTCGCAATCTGGCCGCTCTTCTGGTTGCGTCGATCGCCTCCGACCCCAAGGCCGATCCCGAAATCTACTTATTTTCTTAAGCTTTGAGCTACCGTCGAAACCTAAGCTAAACTAAGCCTAGAAGCGATGGCTTTACTGATGATCTCTACCTTGCGCAGCGCAAGCAAAGTCGGAGGTCTACGTGGGTTGGAAGCTTTTTGCATTCTTCGCTGTCTTGCTCGCGTCTTACGGAATCGGCGACGTTGGGACTTTCACTGCGGTGCAGATTGTCGACTTTGTAATTGAGGTGCTTGCGGCCAGCGGTCTCGTGCTGATGGCATTCAAGATCGATTTTCTTCCCGGTATGTTTTGGCGCGGATTCGCTGGCGCCTATTTTGTGTATTATTCTGGCTGGTTTGCCGAGAAAGCTTTCCTCACCGAGGGCGGGCCTGCGTCCCTCGTTATTGAAAATGCGCTCACATACGCTGTCTTTCATATCGCCATCGGCTATGGACTTTGGCTGAATGGTTCGATGCATGAACAGCACGGCGCCGCGCGTCAGATCTGTGGCTAGACATATCCCAGACGGTTAAGGCGCCCACATGTACTTCCTCATCGCCTGTCTGATCGTGGTCGCCTCGAGTGCCGTGATATCGTATCGTCGATCCACGGCTCTATCACGGAATCCTCAGGGAAGGCTTGCGGCATTTCTGCCGGCATTCTGCGCGGCAGTCTTTGCGCTGGTCCTACTAGAGTTTGATCGTATTCAAGGCAAGCAGGAGGTCGGTCCCTTCGCAACGACCTATCTCCTCATGCTTGTTGTGTCCTTCTTTGGCGGTTGGTTCCTTGGCATTGTTGTTGGATTGCCCCACGACAAGCAGCCATGACTCTGGCAACATCCTGTTGATGTCCGTATTGGTCCCTAGCTGACCTGCCGCGCGCCGCCGGTGGAGGACCGCTTGTGGACCCGTTGCGGAGCTCGGACGGCTGGATCAAAATCGCCCCTTGAAGCTACGGCATGGGCCTCAAGTGGGCGCCGCAAAGGCTAATCTTTACCGCACTCCGAGACCGACGAAATGTTACTAAGAAGGCAGCTTATTGCGGACGCGATGGTCGTTGATGGTCGAGGACGCGTCTTTGTGCAAAGGCGCTCATCGACGCGTGAGTTGTTTCCCAGGTGTTGGGACTTGATCGGCGGGCACGTCAAAGACGACGAGCACGTTCTTTCTGCTCTGCGCCGCGAAATACATGAGGAGACAGGCTGGCACCTTAAGAACATCGTTCTTGAGCTAACACCTAAGTATTGGAGCTATGGGCCGACACCCTATGAAGAACGACAGTTCATCGTGACCGTCGACGGGGACCTCACAAAACCAGCTCTGGAAACCGGCAAAGTGTCAGAGACTCTCTGGGTTGATCGCGCGAACGTGGAGAAGCTCAAAGAGAACCGCAAGCCGGATGACCAGTTAATCTACAATTCGGTGGTGGAGGCTCTCAAAGTTCTGGAGACAGTGCGGCCTCCAATGTGAGATTGTCGTTGCAATTTGCTCCGCAACTGCGACTTGCTTTGCAAGAGATCACTACATGAAAGATGCTATTGTCCGTCACGCAACAGAACGCGACCTGCATCAGGTTCTGAACCTTTACGGGCATCTCCATCCGCAGGAACCCCCACTGGCGCCAGCTACGGCTGAGCGCGTCTGGTCCAATCTGCTTTCATCGGGGTTTATGACTGTGATCGTGGCGCAAGCAGGTGAACAGCTTCTATCGTCGTGCACGCTCGCAATTGTGCCCAATCTGTCTCGGGGCGGCCGATCATATGGCGTCATTGAAAATGTAGTCACCCACACCGACCATCGCAAATCAGGGCTCGGGCGACGGGTTCTCACCTATGCGCTTGAGATCGCATCGCAGGCCGATTGCTATAAGGTCCACTTGGCGACGGGGTCCAAGCGTGAGGCGACCCTGCGCTTCTACGAGCGAGCAGGATTCGAACGAGGCGGCAAGACTTACTTCGAAGTGCGGCGGTAGGTGTCGATTGGCCCTCCGATGTTCCTTGGGGACGTGTCGGGAATTGGCCCGTCGCGCCAGTCGCGAGTGCAGCGACATGTCCGGACGCAGGCGAGGACCGGAAGTCGGTCGCTCAGCGGGACGCCGCCGCAATTGACCCGGAACGGACTTCGATAACTGTCCTGAGTGACGATCAACGCTCAGTCAGAACCGGTTCGGCTGCCGGAGAACCAGAACGCTAGTCTTTCTCTATGTCTCTGGGCTGAGCAAAGTCGGCGATGGTCAGGGTATTCGCGAGAGTGTTTTTGCCATGATCTGTACGGCCGTCCAGTCTCTTGCCACGATAGGCAGATAACCAGGGCAACCGAGACTTGATGCCCGTTGTAATGGGCTCATCAGTCACCTCTAGCGTGATTTCATTCCAGCTCACGCCCGGACCTAGCGTTGCCTGCAAGTTGTCCGGATTGACCTGGATGACCGACCCAGGATTATTGACGTCGGCGAAAGTAACGAGATCGGGCAGTCGTCCCGAGTCAATCTTGCGCGGGCCGCGCTGGCGGGCGATTGTGGCCACGGCATCCATGATGTTCGTCGGCGGCGCCATGTTATAAAGCTCGCACACGAACTCAAGGTTCGGTCCTGCATAACGGGTCCAGCCATAGTACCCGCGAATTTGGTTTGTCAGCAGCGCGACCAAGGGCCTCGCGCCTGAGCCTAGATCGAGGTAAAGGGCTTCGCCGCGCAAATTGCTAAAAGTGCCGCGCTCAGGAAAGACGACATTCTCCACCAACACCTCAACGACGCTCGAAGCGTGCTTGACGCCGTCCGGCGTATTGACCGCAACTGTCAGCTTGTACCGATAGCTCTTAGAACAACCCGCAACAGCGATAGCCACCAGCCCTATCGCGACGATGCGGAGATAGCTTCGCCACCTTGCCTGCGTCACCGAACGCCTCGCGCTGCGATCAAGCGTCACTCGCTTGAGTCGGACGATCTATAGGGATCTGGTACCACCAGAGATTGTCTAACTGGTTAACTTCGGCTGTGCGGCTCCGTAAACATGGATTCATACCTCGACAAGGTCGCTTCGGGGGACTCTCGCCTCAGCGAGTTAGCGAGCAAACGGAGCAGGTTTGAATGTCGGCTTGTGGCCGATTTTGTTGCAAAAGTCGGTTGAGACAAGTCACGAAGCGTGATTCCGTTGTGTTGACGCGAATCTCGGCGAGGTCGATCCATGATGGGC
>NZ_JBEPQF010000022.1:0-134123 GCF_040547695.1 Bradyrhizobium sp. JR4.3
CAGTCTTGGCCGGAGCCTGTCGCGACCCAGACCTTCTCTCTCGACGTCTTCAGCCTCAAAAGCCAATAGCGCAACAGGCCCACAAGGGGAGAAGGAAGAAAGCGACCGCCCGCACCTTGCGTAGGCACCCTTTGCCCGTTGTTAGTGCTTGATCGAGGTCACCAGCGGTGTTCTGCTCAAAAAAGCTGCTGGAGTACCGCACCCCGTGTCGATCTACGTCGCATTACACCACGTCACGCACTACAAATACGACCGCCCGATCGATCTCGGCCCGCAGACCATCCGTCTGCGGCCGGCGCCGCATACGCGCACGCCGATCCTGAGTTATTCGCTCAAGGTCACGCCGGCCAATCATTTCGTGAACTGGCAGCAGGATCCGCTGGGCAATTGGATCGCGCGTTATGTCTTCCCGGAGAAGACGACCGAGCTCAAGATCGAGGTCGATTTCACGGCGCAGATGACCACGGTCAATCCGTTCGACTTCTTCGTCGAGCCCTATGCCGACAGCTTTCCGTTCGAATATACGCAAGATCTCAAGACCGAACTCGCGCCTTATCTCGAGACCGTCAAGCCCGATCGGCTGTTCGCGAAATATCTCGACACGATCCCGCCCGAAGCCCCGAACACCGTCAACTTCCTGGTCGACCTGAACAGGGAGCTGCAGAAAAGGATCGGCTACGTCATCCGCATGGAGGCGGGCGTGCAGACGCCGGAGGAGACGCTCTCCTCCGCGGCCGGCTCATGCCGTGACTCCGCCTGGCTTCTGATCCAGACCTTCCGTCATCTCGGTCTCGCCGCCCGTTTCGTCTCCGGCTATCTGATCCAGGTCCGTCCCGACATCGATCCGATCGAGGGGCCGCCGGAGGTCGAGAACGATTTCACCGATCTCCACGCCTGGGCCGAGGTCTACCTGCCGGGCGCCGGCTGGATCGGCTTCGACGCGACCTCGGGCATGCTCGCGGGCGAGGGCCACATCCCGGTCGCGGCGACGCCGCACTACCGCTCGGCCGCGCCGATCTCCGGCGGGGCCGGCTTTGCCGAGGTCGAATTCGCCTTCGACATGAGCGTCAAGCGCATTCGCGAGGCGCCGCGCATCACAAAACCGTTCTCGGACGAATCCTGGATACGGCTCAACGATCTCGGCGAGCAGGTCGACGGCGATCTTGCGGCGCAGGACGTGCGTCTGACCATGGGCGGCGAGCCGACCTTCGTCTCCGTCGATGATCTCGAAGGCGCCGAGTGGAACACGGATGCCGTCGGTCCGACCAAGCGCGGGCTCGCCGACGATCTGATCCGCCGCCTGCGCGCGCGTTTCGGACCCGGGGGCCTGCTGCACTTCGGGCAGGGCAAATGGTATCCCGGCGAAAGCCTGCCGCGTTGGGCGTTCGGCCTGTACTGGCGCAAGGACGGCGTGCCGATCTGGAAGAATGCCGACCTCATTGCCAGCATTGAAAATCCGCGGCCGGCACAGGCCAAGGACGTCCAGGCGTTCGTGGAAGGCGCGGCGTTACGGCTTGGCCTCGATCCCGGTTACATCATGCCGGCCTATGAGGACACCGCGTACTGGCTGCAGAAGGAATCCGAGCTTCCCGTCAACGTCGATCCCTCCGATTCCAAATTGTCCGATCCGGAGGCCCGCGCGCGGATGGCGCGGGTGTTCGAGCAGGGGCTCAACAATCCTCGCGGCTTCGTGCTGCCGGTGCAGCGCTGGAACGCGGCACCACGCTGGCGCAGCGAGCGCTGGCAGCTCCGGCGCAGTCATCTGTTCCTGATGCCGGGCGATTCGCCGCTCGGCCTGCGCCTGCCGCTGGACTCGCTCGGCTATGTCCCGCCCGATCAATATCCCTACATCGTCGAGCGGGACCCGATGGAGGCCCGCGGCAAGCTGCCGGTGTTCAGCCTTCCGGCGCGTCCCGACTCGCCGGAGCGGCTCGAGCCGGAAGAGCTCAACACCTCCGTCCCGGTCCGCACCGCGATGTCGGTCGAGGTTCGCGATGGCGTGCTCTGTGCCTTCATGCCGCCGGTCGAGCAGATCGAGGATTATCTCGAGATGATCGCGGCGCTCGAAGCCACGGCCGAGGAGATGCAGCTCCAGGTCCACGTCGAGGGTTATCCGCCGCCATTCGATCCGCGCGTCGACGTCATCAAGGTGACGCCCGATCCCGGCGTGATCGAGGTCAACGTCCAGCCGGCAAAAAACTGGCGCGAGGCGGTCGACATCACCGCCGGGCTCTATGAAGATGCCGGCAAGACGCGCCTCGGCGCCAATCGCTTCCTGGTCGACGGCCGCCACACCGGCACCGGCGGCGGCAATCACGTCGTGGTCGGCGGCTCGAATCCGCAGGACTCGCCGTTCCTGCGCCGGCCTGATCTGTTGAAGAGCCTGGTGCTGCACTGGCAGCGTCATCCGTCGCTGTCCTATTTCTTCTCCGGCCTGTTCATCGGCCCGACCAGCCAGGCGCCGCGCATCGACGAAGCCCGCCACGACAGCATTTACGAGCTCGAGGTCGCGCTCACGCACGTGCCGCCGCCAGGCACTCAGGCGCCGCTGTGGCTGGTGGATCGCTTGTTCCGGCATCTCCTCGTCGACATCACCGGCAACACCCATCGCGCCGAGATCTGCATCGACAAGCTCTATTCACCTGATGGCACGACCGGCCGGCTTGGGCTGGTCGAATTCCGCGCGCTCGAAATGCCGCCGGATCCGCGCATGTCGCTGGCGCAGCAGCTGCTGATCCGCGCGCTGATCGCAAAATTCTGGCGCGAGCCGCAACAAGGCAAGTTCGTGCGCTGGGGCACGGCGCTGCACGACCGCTTCATGCTGCCGCACTTCATCTGGGAAGATTTCCTCGAAGTGCTCACCGAGTTGAAGCAGTCCGGCTATCCGTTCGAGCCTGAATGGTATCTGGCCCAGCTCGAATTCCGCTTCCCAGCTTTTGGCCGCATCCATCATGGCGGCGTGACGCTGGAGCTGCGGCAGGCGCTGGAGCCCTGGCACGTGCTCGGCGAGGAGGGCTCGGCCGGCGGCACCGTGCGCTATGTCGACTCATCGGTCGAGCGGCTTCAGGTCAAGGCGGAGGGGTTCGTCGAGGGCCGCCACATCGTCACCTGCAACGGCCGTCGCCTGCCGATGACCGCCACCGGCCGCTCCGGCGAAGCCGTGGCCGGCGTCCGCTTCAAGGCCTGGCAGCCGGCCTCCGGCCTGCACCCGACCATTCCCGTTCACGCGCCACTGACGTTCGACCTCATTGACACCTGGAACGGCCGCTCGCTCGGCGGCTGCGTCTATCACGTCGCCCATCCCGGCGGCCGCAGCTACGACACCAAGCCGGTCAACACCTACGAGGCCGAGGCGCGGCGGCTGGCGCGCTTCCAGGACCACGGCCATACGCCGGGCCCGATGCAGCCGCCGCCCGAGGAACGCACAAATGAGTTTCCGCTGACCCTCGACTTGCGGTCCCCGCTCCTGCAATGAGTATGATGCGGGGGCAGGGAGAGGCGCATGGCCGAGGGCGCAGCCGAAGAGGACGACAAGGCGGGTAAGGCGCAAGGTCAACGTGAAGGCCAGCGCCGTTTTGCGCAATGGGTCCGCGACTATAAGCGCCTGCCCGGCATCCCCGACGAGTTTCTCGGCCCGGACGGCAAGCCTCGCGCGGTGTGGAGCCGCTTCTTCGATGCCTTCGGCGCGCTCGCGCCCGACGAGGTCGAGCGGCGGTTCGGCATGGCCGACCGTCATCTCCGCGAGGCCGGCGTCACCTATCGCGCGCCCGGCGAGAGCGCCGACCGGCCCTGGTCGATCAGCCATCTGCCGCTGCTGATCGACGAGGCCGACTGGAAGCAGCTGTCCGACGGCATCACCCAGCGCGCCGAGTTGCTCGAGCTCGTGCTGCGCGACATCTATGGCGAGGGCCGTCTCGTCGCCGAAGGCGCGCTGCCTGCCGCCGCGATCGCCGGCAGCCCCGAATATCTCCGTCCCGTCTGCGGCGTGCCGCCGCCGGGCGGGCGCTATCTCTCGCTCTATGCCGCCGATGTCGGCCGCGGGCCCGACGGCCGCTGGTGGGTGCTCGGCGACCGCACGCAGGCACCTTCCGGCGCGGGCTATGCGCTGGAGAACCGCCTGGTGCTCTCGCGCGCCTTCTCCGATCTCTACAAGTCGATGAACGTGCCGCGCGTCGCGCCGTTCTTCGAGGCGTTTCGCGACAGTCTTCGGGCGCGCGCGGACCGCGACGAGCCGCGGATCGGCGTGCTCACGCCGGGCAGCTTCAGCGAGACCTATTTCGAGCACGCGACGCTGGCGCGCTATCTCGGCTTCCTGCTGGTCGAGGGCGACGATCTCGCCGTCAGCGACAACCATATCCACATCCGCACGGTTGCGGGCCTCAAGCGCCTCGACGTGCTGCTGCGCCGCGTCGATTCCAATTCGCTCGATCCGCTCGAGCTCGATGCCTCCTCGCGGCTCGGCGTGCCCGGCCTGATCGACGTGCTGCGCAAGGACGGCGTCGTCGTCGCCAACATGCCGGGCTCGGGCGTCCTGGAGGCGCGCGCGATGCTCGGCTTCCTGCCGGCGCTCAGCCGCCGCCTGCTCGGCGAAGAGCTGAAGATGCCGCACATCGCGACCTGGTGGTGCGGCCAGCGCTCGGCGCGCGACGAGGTGTTGTCGCGGCTCGACCGGGTCGCGATCGAGGGGGCCTATCGCCACGGCGTTCCCGGCTTCGACAGCAATGGCCCCGTGCTCGCGAGCGAGCTCGATGCGGCCGAACGCCAGCGCCTGATCGACGCAATCAGCGCGCGCGGCATGGACTATGTCGGCCAGGAGGTGGTGCGGCTCTCGACCATGCCGGTGTGGGAGCAGGGGCAGATCACGCCCCGTCCCTTCGTGCTGCGCGTGTTCGCAGCCGCGACGCCCGATGGCTGGGCCATCATGCCCGGCGGCTTCTGCCGGATCGCCGAGCAGCCGGATGCGCGCGCGGTGTCGATGGGCGACGGCGCGCGTTCCGCCGACGTCTGGGTGGTCTCGGACAAGCAGGTCTCGACCGCGACGCTGCTGCCCGCCACCGACAAGGTGCGCATCCGCCGGATCGCCGGCGTGCTGCCGAGTCGCGCCGCCGACAATCTGTTCTGGCTCGGCCGCTATCTCGAACGCGCCGAGGCGACGCTACGGCTGGTGCGCGCGCTGGGCTCGCCGAGCGGGCCCAACAAGGGCACCGCGGCCTCGCTGCAATCGGCCGAGCGTATCCAGCGCCTGCTGGTGACCTGGGGCGCGATCTCACAGACCTCGCGCGCGGCGCCCGGCCGCATCGTTGCCGAGGCGCTGCAGAGCCCGGAGCGTTTCGGCTCCGCACTGTCGCTGGTCCGCGCGGCCCAGCGCACGGCGACCTCCTTGCGCGAGCGGCTGTCGCCCGATGCCTGGCAGGTCATCACCGAGATGACCGAGCGGCTGGCCGTCGAGGTCGAGGACGACGACAGCGTGCTGAGCGCGGCCGAGCTGACCCTGCAGGAGCTCGCGAGCTTTGCCGGCCTTGCGCATGAGAACATGAACCGCGCCGCCGGCTGGCGCTTCCTCGATATCGGCCGCCGCACCGAGCGCGCCATCAACACCACGCGCTTTGCCCGGCAGTTTGCCTATGACGAGGCCGGCGACGAGGATCTCGATATTCTGCTGACGCTGGTGGATTGCCAGATCACCTACCGCTCGCGTTATCTGCTGGCGCCGATCCTGGCGCCGGTGCGCGACCTCGCCGTGCTCGACAGCTACAATCCGCGTTCGGTGGCTTTCCAGGTGACGGCGCTGAACGAGCATATCGCCGCGCTGCCGAGCCTGAAGGAGCACGGCCTGATCGAGAAGCCGCAGCGGCTTGCGGTCGCGCTGCAGGCGATGCTCGCGACCGCGGAGGCCGAGAAGCTCGAGGTCAAGACGCTGTTCGCCCTGGAGCAGGATCTGCTCGGCCTTGCCGAGGCGGTCGGGCAGCACTATTTCCCGCACGGCCCCAATGCCAGCCGCCCGGAAAAACTGACGGGGCTGGCGTGATCTACGACATCCGTCACGTCACAACTTACGAATACGAGAGTCCGGTCAGCTTCGCCCGCTGCACGCTGCGGCTGGAGCCGGGGAGCGGCCATGGCCAGGAACTGATCTCGCATAAGGTCGAGATTCGTCCGCGCCCCGCGGAGCGAAGCGTCCGGCGCGATTTCTTCGGCACCCTGACCGAGAGCGTCGTGATCGAGGCCGCGCATCGCACTTTGCGTATCGATTCCCGCTCTCGCGTGAAGGTGTCGCGCCAGCCGCCGGCGCGCGCCGCTGCCAGCCCGACCTGGGAGAACATTCGCGACATCGCCTTCGAGGCGACGAGCCTCGGGCCGTCATCACCGGTCGGCTATGTCTTTGCGAGCCCGCTGGTGCCCGTTCTGGCTGCGGTCACCGCCTATGCGGCGACGAGCTTTGCACCTGATACCGGCATCCTCGCCGGCGCGGTCGATCTGATGCATCGCATCCGCACCGAATTTCGCTACGACCCCAAAGCGACGGTGATCTCGACGCCGCTTGACGAGGTCTTCGTCAAGCGCCATGGCGTCTGTCAGGATTTTGCCCATGTGATGATCGCGGGCTTGCGCGGGCTGGGCCTGCCCGCGGCCTATGTCAGTGGATATCTGCGCACCATTCCGCCGGCGGGCCAGCCGCGCCTGCAGGGCGCCGACGCCACCCATGCCTGGGTGTCGCTGTGGTGCGGGGAGGAGCTTGGCTGGGTCGATTTCGATCCGACCAACGATCTTATGGTTGCTGGCGACCATATCGTGCTCGCGGTCGGCCGCGACTTTTCCGACGTTTCGCCGGTCGACGGCATCATCGTCGGCTCGCCGAAGCAGAAGCTCGACGTCGCCGTCGACGTGCTTCTGGTGGAATGATTGCGGGTCTTGCCCGCGACGCCCAGCCTAGGTGCGTCGGGCCGGCACCGCAACCGCGATGCACAAACCGCAACATATTTCCGTGTTTGCGCCGCCGGGTTTGGCCAGTCGGCCAAGATGGGCTATGCTGGCGCCTGCGTCGAGGACGAGAATGAGACGTCGGGAGTTGATGTGGGACACCACCGACAAGCGGGGCTGCATCCATGATGACGTTGCCGAGACTGGCGGCTGAATCCCTCGAGAAGTTGCTCGGTACGTTCATGCGTCGCCGGTACGACGAAACGTCTGCAAGTATCGTCGAGAGCGCGACCCGCACCGCGATGGAATGCATCGGAAATAGCGATGCACTCTATCACAATATCGAGCATACGATGCTGGTGACGCTCGCCGGCCATTCCATCCTCAGCGGCCGCAGTCTTCATACGCATCTGTCGGCCGCGGACTACGTCCATGTCCTGATCGCCTGCCTCGCGCACGACATCGGCTATGTGCGCGGCCTGTTCGAGGAGGATGACGCCGACGGCTTCGTGATCGATGCGGCCGACACCAAGATCTCGTTGCCGCGCGGTGCATCGGACGCGAGTTTGATGATGTATCACGTCGATCGTTCCAAGCTTTATGTCACGCGGCGGCTGCGGCATATTCCAGGGCTTGATCCGGAACGCATTGCTCGCGCCATCGAGGGCACGCGGTTTCCGGCCCAGGAAGGCCAGGACTATGACGACGAGGCCTCGATCCTGCGCGCCGCCGATTTCATCGGCCAGCTCGGCGATCCCAACTACCTGCGCAAGGCCAATGCGCTCTATTACGAATTCGAAGAAGTCGGCATCAATCGCCAGCTCGGCTACGATTCGCCAGCCGACGTCGTGAACCGCTATCCGCAGTTCTATTGGAACAGCGTCGCACCGCACATCCAGACCGAGATCGGCTACCTCAACAAGACCGAGATCGGGCGGCAGTGGATCGCCAACCTCTACAGCAACGTGTTCCGCGCCGAGCGTGACATCACGTTGTCCGGGCCGCAGAAATAGCGCGGCGGCCTCGTAGCCCGGATGGAGCGAAGCGCAATCCGGGAAACCTGTCGCTGCGGACGCACCGCCCCGCATTCCGCTTCGCTGCATGCGGGCTACGACATTGCAAATCGGTCAGTCGATCATGCAACAAAAAACAATCGCCACCGATATCCTCGACATTGCCTACCGTGAATACGGCGCGCCGGACGGCTGGCCCTGCATCATGGGTCACGGCTTTCCCTACGACGTGAACGCCTATGCCGAGACCGCGCCGATCATCGCGCAAGCGGGCGCGCGGGTGCTGGTGCCCTGGCTCCGCGGCTACGGGCCGACGCGATTCCGCTCCGCTGCGACATTGCGCTCCGGCGAGCAGGCGGCGCTTGGCGCCGATCTGCTGGCCTTCATGGATGCGCTTGGAATCTCGCGCGCGGTGGTCGGCGGTTACGACTGGGGCGGGCGCGCGGCCTGCGTGGTCTCGGTGCTGCATCCGGAGCGCGTGATCGCGCTCGTCTCGGGCAATTCCTACAACATCCAGAACATCGCGCGTTCGATGGAGCCGGCTTCGCCACCGGAGGAGGCGGCGCTCTGGTATCAATATCTCTTCCACAACGAGCGCGGCCGCCGCGCGCTGGAGCGCAACCGGCGCGGTTTTGCGCGCCAGCTCTGGTCGATGTGGTCGCCGACATGGGCGTTCGACGATGCGACGTTCGAGACCAGCGCAATGTCGTTCGACAATCCTGATTTCGTCGATGTCGTGATCCACTCCTATCGACATCGTTACGCGCTGGTCGCGGGCGATCCCGCCTATGCCGCGATCGAGGCGAAGCTCGCCGCCCAGCCGCCGGTCCGGGTGCCGACCATCGCGATCGATGGCGACAGCGACGGCGTCAATTCCGGCACGGCGCACCATGCAGGCAAATTCGAGGGCTTTTTCGAGCGGCGCGTCTTTGCAGGGGCCGGCCACAATTTGCCGCAGGAGCGGCCGGCCGAATGGGCGCAGGCCATGCTCGATGTGCGGAAAGCGGCCTCATAGAGCCGGGTTTCTCGTCCCCACTGTCTTGCCGCTCTCGCAGCTTCCGATTTTTCCTGATCCCGGGAACCTTTTCCAATCGCAGCCGTCCAAGCTGTGGGGCCGCTTTCTGTATGCGGTTCGTTGCAGGGGAGGTTTTCGATGAAGACGCAAACGCGCAGGCTGGAACGTGTCGCGGTCGCGCAGGCGCCGAGCGAGCGGCCTGAGAGGGCGGAGGTCGAGCAGGCGATCCGGACCATGATCCGCTGGGCCGGCGATGATCCCGCGCGCGACGGTCTGCGCGATACGCCGGGCCGGGTCGCCCGCGCCTTCGAGGAGTATTTCTCCGGCTATGCGCAGGATCCGACCGAAATCCTGCAAAAGACGTTTGAGGAGATCGAAGGCTATGACGAGATGATCGTCCTGCGCGGCGTTCGCTTCGAAAGCCATTGCGAGCACCACATGGCACCGATCGTCGGCCGCGCCTGGGTCGCATATATTCCGCAAGGGCGCGTCGTCGGCATCTCCAAGCTCGCGCGTCTCGTCGACATCTACGCCAAGCGACTTCAGATCCAGGAGAAGATGACCGCGCAGATCGCCAACACCATCAACGATGTGCTGAGGCCCGAAGGCGTCGGGGTCATCATCAAGGCAACGCATCACTGCATGACCACGCGCGGCGCGCACAAGCCCGGGACCGATCTCGTCACCAGCCGCATGCTCGGCGTGTTCCGCGACAATGCGTTGACACGCCAGGAGCTGCTGGGGCTGGCCAATTCGGACGATTGAACCGCGACGGCTCAAGGAGGCGACGCCATGACCGAAGACAAGCAGCCAAGCGGGCCCGACCTGAGCCGTGGCGTGACGCTCGCCGCGTTCAAGGACGGCAAATTGCTCGGCCATGTCGGCGAGGAAGACGTCCTGCTGGTGCAGGCCGGCAGTGAGGTCTTTGCGATCGAGCCGGCCTGCAGCCACTATCACGGCCCGCTCGCCGAAGGACTGGTGGTTGGTGACACCATCCGCTGCCCCTGGCATCACGCCTGCTTCTCCTTGCGGTCAGGCGAGGCGACCCGCCCGCCGGCGCTGAATGCGCTGGCAGTGTGGGAGGTCTCGCGCGATCAGGACAAGATCGTCGTTCAGCGTAAGCGCGAGGTGCCGAAGCCTCCGGCGCCTCACCGGACAGCGCCAACGCCGGAAAAATTCGTCATCATCGGTGGCGGCGCGGCGGGTTTCGCGGCGGCGGAGACGCTCCGTCGCGAGGGCTTTGCCGGCGCCATCACCATGCTTAGCAATGACAGCGCGATGCCGGTGGACCGGCCCAATCTCTCCAAGGATTACCTCGCGGGCAACGCGCCGGAGGATTGGCTGCCGCTGCGGGGCGAGGACTATTATCAGGACGCCGGCATCGATCTCAGGCTCAACACGAATGTCGCCGCGATCGAGGCGAAGACGCGTAGCGTGACGCTGGGCAACGGCGACAGGCTACCGTTCGACCGGCTGCTGCTCGCGACCGGCGCCGAGCCGGTCAGATTGCAGATTCCGGGTGCCGACCAGCCTCATGTCCACACCCTGCGCTCCGTCGCCGACAGCCGCGCCATCATCAAGGCGACCGGCAGCGTTAAGCGTGCGCTGGTGATCGGCGCCAGCTTCATCGGCCTCGAGGTTGCGGCCTCCTTGCGGGCACGCAAGATCGAGGTGCACGTGGTCGCGCCGGACGAACGGCCGATGCAGAAGGTGCTCGGTCCCGAGATGGGCGACTTCGTGCGCGCGCTGCATGAGGAGAACGGCGTCAACTTCCATCTCGAGGACACGGTGGAAAAGCTGGACGGCACGCGCGCCACGTTGAAGAGCGGCGTCGTGATCGAGGCCGAACTGGTCGTGGTCGGCATCGGCGTCAAGCCGCGCCTCGCGCTCGCCGAGCAGGCGGGGCTTGCGGCGGACCGGGGCGTCAGCGTCAGCGAATATCTTGAGACCAGCATAGCCGGTATCTTCGCGGCCGGCGACATCGCGCGCTGGCCCGATCCGCATTCGCGGCAAACCATCCGCGTCGAGCACCGGGTCGTGGCGGAGCGGCAGGGCCAGACCGCGGCACGCAACATGCTCGGCAAGCGCGAGCGCTTCGAAGCCGTGCCGTTCTTCTGGTCTCAGCACTATGACGTACCGATCAACTATGTCGGCCATGCCGAGAGCTTCGACGACATCGCGATCGACGGCAGCATTTCCGGCAAGGACTGCCTGCTGAAGTATCGCAAGGGCGGCCGCGTCCTCGCGGTTGCTTCAATTTATAGGGATCTCGACAATCTCAAGGCCGAGCTGGAGATGGAGCGAACACGCGGCTGAGGCGCGCATCCGGTCTTGATTTGCGTCAATGTTGCTGGCCGCGAGGGCTGCTGTGCTGGCTGTTGTCCCGGTGCGGCGCGCGCTATACTGGCCTGTGCTCGCGGGCTTCCATGCAGGAGTCGCCGTCATGACAAGTGCCTCGGATACCTCCCATCCTTCCGGCCTGGGCTCCGGGATCTCGGCCCTGCATGCCAAATGGGGCTGGATCGTAGCCTTGGGAGTCGTCTACCTCGTCGCCGGCTTCGTCGCACTTGGCAGCGTGGTAATGGCGACGGTGGCGAGCGTCATCGTGGTTGGCGCCATGATGATCGTCGCGGGCGCGGCCGAAATCATCGGCGCGTTCCAGATGAAAAGCTGGGGCAAGTTTGTGATCTGGGCCTTGCTCGGCGTACTCTATGTTATCGCGGGCTTTCTCACCTTCGAGAACCCGCTGTTTGCTGCAGTGTTGCTGACTCTGTTCCTGGGCGCATCGCTGCTCGCCTCCGGCGCCGTCCGGCTCTTTCTCGCCTTCAGCATGAAGCGTGAAAGTCCGTGGGTCTGGGTGGCGCTCTCGGGCGCCATCACGCTGCTGCTGGGGCTGTTGATCCTGGCACGTTGGCCGGTGAACAGCGTCTACATCCTCGGCCTGTTTCTCGGCATCGACCTGATCATGGCGGGCGCGGGGTGGGTGAGCCTGGGCTTCAGCCTGAAGCGGCGCCACTGATCAGCAACTCGACGCAAGACCCTCTCACGGAACTCCGCTGATCTGGCGTGCTGGCAAAAAGCAGCACGCCGCGCCTTCCGACTCGCGCGGCGATCATCACCGGGGAGAAACCATGAAAGCCGCTTTGGTCCTGGCTGCAGCCTTGGCTGCCTGCCTGTCCACGCCTGTCTCCGCGCAAAAATCCTACGGTCCCGGCGTCACCGACACCGAGATCAAGATCGGCAACACCATGCCCTATAGCGGCCCCGCATCGCCGCTCGGCATCACCGGCAGGGTGATCTCGGCCTATTTCGACGAGGTCAACGAGAAGGGCGGGATCAACGGCCGCAAGCTCAATCTCCTGTCGCTCGACGACGCCTTCTCGCCGCCGAAAACCATGGAAGCGGCGCGCCGGCTGGTCGAGGGCGACGGCGTCGCCTTCATCTTCGCGACCATGGGCACCGCGCCGAGCTCGGCGATCGCGAAATATCTTAACAGCAACAAGGTGCCGCAGCTGTTTCTGATCAGCTCGGCCTCGAAGTGGAACGACCCCGCCAACATGCCCTGGTCGATGGCGCTGCCATGGGCGCCGAACTACACCAGCGAGGCCGCGATCGACGTCGCCTATGCCCGCGCCAAGAACCCGAACGCGCGGTTCGCGGTGCTCTATCAGAACGACGACGCCGGCAAGGAATATCTGCGCGGCGTCAAGGAGGCGCTCGGTGCCGACGCCGACAAGGCGATCGCGATGGCGTCGAGCTTCGAGGTCGCCGACCCCACCGTCGATTCCCAGGTGCTGACGCTCGCCAACACCAAGGCCGACGTGTTCATGATCTATTCGGTGACGCCGCGCGCTTGCGCCCAGGCGATCCGGAAAGCGCATGAGGTCGGTTGGCAGGCGACGCGCTTCCTCGCCTCGGGCTGCGCCAACAAGGCCACCGTGATGGTCCCGGCCGGCCTCGACGCCGGCAAGGGCGTGCTCTCGCTCGGCTCGCTCAAGCCGTTCGTCGAGGCGCCGAAGGACGATCCGGCGATGACGGCCTATAGCGACTTCATGAAGAAGCGCCTGCCCAATGCCGACGTCAACAACGTCGCGGGTCTCTACGGCTACACCGTCGCCGAGGCCTTGGTGGTCTTGCTGAAGCAGTGCAAGGACAATCTGACGCGCGAGAACATCATGGCGCAGGCGGCCAATCTGAAGAACGTGCCGCTGTCGCTGCTGTTGCCCGGCATCACCCTCAACACCACGCCGCAGGATTTCCGCCCGATCAAGGACGGCTACATGCTCCAGTTCGACGGCAACGACTGGATCGTCGCGAGCGAGCTGCTGCGAGGGACGTGAGGGGACTGCGCGAGGTCGACGAACGGGTTGAGGGAGCTCTCTCCGCGAGTTCGGAATCGTAGGGTGGGCAAAGGCGCACTTGCGCCGTGCCCACCACCTATCAATGCTTCGAGAGAAGCGGTGGGCACGCTTCGCTTTGCCCACCCTACGAGACTGGCGCGAAGGTCGGCGAACGGGAGGATCAAGAATGGATTTTCAACACTCCGCCCGCTCGATGGAATTGCAAGAGCGCGTCCGCCGGTTCATGCGGACGCATGTCGAGCCGGTCGAGGAGCTCTATTACGAGCAGGTGAAGCCGGAAGCGACACGCTACAAGACGCCGCAGCTCCTTCGGGACCTGAAGCGGCTGGCGCGCGAGCAGGGGCTTTGGAATCTGTTCCTCTCCGGCGAGCACGGCCAAGACCTTAACAACACTGGCTTGACCAACCTCGAATACGCGCCGGTGAAGGAGATCATGGGCCGCATCCTGTGGGCGCCCGAGGTGTTCAACTGCTCGGCGCCCGATGTCGGCAACATGGAGGTGCTGGCCAATTACGGCACGCCGGCACAGCAGGAGCGCTGGCTGAAGCCGCTTTTGGAGGGGCGCATCCGCTCCGGCTTCTCGATGACGGAGCCGCAGGTCGCCTCCAGCGATGCCACCAACATCCAGTGCGAGATCAGGCGCGACGGCGGCGACTACGTCATCAACGGCCGCAAATGGTTCACCTCCGGCGCGATGAACGAGGATTGCGAGATCCTGATCGTGATGGGCAAGACCGCGCCTGACGATCCCGACCGCCACCGTCAGCAATCCATGATCCTGGTGCCGAAAGCGACGCCCGGCGTGCGCATCGTGCGCGACATGCTGACCTACGGCTATGACGACGCGCCGGTCGGCCATCCCGAGATCGTCTACGAGAACGTTCGCGTGCCCGCGGAGAACATCCTGCTCGGCGAGGGCCGCGGCTTCGAGATCGCGCAAGGCCGGCTCGGCCCCGGCCGTATCCATCATTGTATGCGGCTGATCGGCTGCGCCCAGCGTGCGCTCGAATTGATGTGCCAGCGCGCGGTCTCCCGCACGGCGTTCGGCAAGCCGCTCGCAGAGCAGGGCTCGGTGCGCGAGGACATCGCACATTCATTCTGCGAGATTGCGCAGGCGCGGCTCTTGACGCTGCAAGCCGCCGACAGGATGGACCGCGAGGGCAACAAGATGGCGCGCGACCTGATTGCGGCCGCCAAGATCGTGGTGCCCAGCATGGCCGCCCGCGTTATCGACCGCGCCATCCAGATCCACGGCGCCGCCGGCGTCTCGCAGGATACTTTCCTGGCGCGTGCTTACGTCTACGCCCGCTTCATCCGCATCGGCGACGGGCCGGATCAGGTGCATCTGGCTGCGGTGGGGAAGGAGCTGATCAAGCGGGGCGGGGTGATGGAGGGGTAGGTGGTTGCTCTTAGCAAGGGCGTGCAGTCATAGACGGCGGATGCCCGCTCATGGGGGTGAAGCAGATTGCGGCAACGCCGACACTTTGATTTTTGCTCCTGAACTGCCGTCGATCACCCGCCGCTATGCAGCCGGTTTCTCATCCATAAGCCAATAGACGATGGCTGTCAGAGCAAGGGTCGATGCGCCTGCAACGATAAACGGGGCGAGATAGTCGCCATTCGAACTGAACTGCAGGGCCGCGCCCAAAAGTGCGATCCCGAAGCTGAAACCGATTTGGCGCATCGTGACGCAAATGGCAGATGCGGTCGCCGCACGATCGCTTGGAACTGCCGACACGGCGGCGGCAGTGATCTGCGCGTTGATCACGGCACAGCCTGACCCGCTGACGAGCAACGCAATGACTGTCACTACCAGCGTGTCCGGCCCCACGTTTCCGCCGGAGATTGCACCAAGGGCCAGGTCAGCCACCCCGATAAGCGCGAGACCACCACAGAAGAACGAGCGTGATGGGATGCGGGTCGTCAAAACCGCTCCATAGCGCGGCAACACCATCATCGGCAATGTGAGCGCGACCAGGAGCCAGCCCGCCCCAAACGGACTGAGACCCAACGGACCGCGCGCCAATTGCGGCACGTAGACGAGAAGCGACCAGAAGCCGGTCGATCCCGCCATCGGGACGAGGCACATCGCGACGAACTGCCGAGATCCGAACAGCTTGAGATCGAACGCCGGGTTGGGATGTCGGCGTTCCACCCAAACGAAAAGGAGGAGCGCAATCCCCGAAGCGGCGAGTCCCATCAGGAACGTCGCCGAGGCGACGCCACCAAGCGCGGCTGCTTCCAGCAACATAAACGCCAACGCCGCCGAAATTGTCGCAAGAAGGCCAGCACCGAGCCAATCCACCTTGGCGCTCGAACGCTGCTGGTCGAGCTCATTGCCAATTCTGTACAGCACCAGGAAGACCAAAACGGCGCAAAGCGGCAAGTTGATCCAGAAAATCCAGCGCCACCCGATCGTATCAGCCAGGAGCGATCCGAGCGGCGGGCCAGCGACCATCGAGGCACCGACGATCGTGCCCCAAAGTCCAAACGCCCGCGCACGTCGGGGTCCCTCGTAAGCACCAGCAAGGAGGGCAGACGAGGTGCTGGTGATGCAGGCACCGGCGATACCTTGCAATGTGCGGAATGTCAGCAAAACGTCGAGCGTGTTGGCGCACGCGCACAGCAGAGAGGCCAGGCCAAACAGCCCTGCACCCCAGGTGAACATTTGAACGCGTCCGTATCTGTCGGCAAGGCTACCTGCAATCGGCAAACAGAAGATCAAGGCAAGGCTGTAGACGTCGATGACCCAGGCCGCTCGTGCGGAAGCGGCACCGAGATCGTGGCCAACATCGGGTAAGGCAGCCGCTAGAGCCGTCAGGTCGACTTGAAACAGAGAGCCGCTCAAGCACGCTGCAAGCAGCGTCGCCGTTTCCAGGGACATGCGATTGCCGCGATGGCCGTCATCGGCAAGCCAACTGGCGCTCGGCATTTCATCATCGTCGTGCTGAGGTTTGTCGAGCATGGTTGTTTCGGCCTCCATGGAGCATGGTTGGCCGGGCAACGGGCTTTGGTCGAATGATGGTTCCTCAAAACCTCATGAATCTGTATCATGGCTTGAGGAGATCGAGATGCCACGCCGCTTGCCACCCTTCGCACCCCTTGTCGCGTTCGACGCTGTCACCCGCCATGGCTCGTTCACGCGCGCCGCGGCGGAGTTGGGCGTCACGCAGAGTGCCGTCAGCCATCAGATTCGAAAACTGGAGGACCATTTCGGGGTCGCATTGTTGCAGCGGCAGAATCCAGGGATCGGGATAACACCTGCCGGCGCGCAGCTTAGGCAAGAGCTTGCCGCAGCACTCGACGCGCTTGGTGCGCTGGATGCTCAGGTGCGGCGACGCTCGAACCGAACGACGTTGCGCGTGGGCGCCGGCTCGGCGTTGGCAACCTGGTGGCTCGTCCGCCGCCTACCAGACTTTACGGCGCGATATCCGTCGATCAACGTTGATCTCAAACCACTGGAGACGGGTGACAGTTCAAAGCGGCCGCTCGACGTGCGAATTGTCTGGAACGCCGGCGAAGACGCACGGCGGACGTCGACTCAATTGCCGCTGTTTTGGGAGCGGATTTTTCCCGTCTGTGCGCCGCACCTGTTGCCCCGGCGGCGTCCCTTGACGGACCCCGACGGCTTGCTGGCCCTGCCGCTCATCCACAAAGGCGACAACGCGACCGGCGACTGGGGTTGGCCCTCCTGGTTTAGACGCCTGGGATTGCCGAAATCGGGCGCTGCCGCTGGCAGCCTGACGCTGGACGACATGGGAATGTGCATGTCGGCTGCGGCCGAAGGAGCCGGGGTGACACTTGGGCGCTCACTTCTTGTGGCAGATGCGGTTTCGTCTGGACGCCTCGTGTCCGCACTCGCCGATTACCCCGCAGTCGAGTGCACGAAAATTCAGGTTGCCCAGTGGCCAGCCGATTTGATCGGCGATCGCAGCGTCGAGTTATTCGTGAATTGGCTCGCCGAGCAGGCCGAGACGACCGTGAGGAATATTTCGGCTGCATAGTCCTTTGCCGGCCCTCTGCCGATTTGTTAGAGGCCGGCACTGTCAGTTCGCAGCTATTCGTCGGGGCTCTCGTCGTCATGCTGTTGACGCAATGTCTGTCTTAGACGGCGACAACTAAAACGCCGTGCTGGAACCGTTGGGGTTCCTACAAACGGTTCCGGAGCCAGGGGTTGGCTCGACCCGCAAAACGATTTGCGGCATCGGAACCGAACAATCGAAAATCACAGGAGATATAATGGTGTTTCGATCGAGCGCCGCAATTTGCGGCGCCGTGGTTGCGCTTGCCGTTTCCGTTTCTATTGCGCGATGTGAAGCTGGTGGGGTTCACTCAAGCGCCGCCGACAATGCCGCTTCCGGGGAAGCGATCGTTGGCGCGGCATCCATGTACAATCCGTTCAAGCCCGGCAAAGAGGAGGGCGGCCCGAAGACGGCTTCCGGCGAGCGCTATGATCCCTCGGTCTGGTCGGCCGCCATCAAGACGAGCTTGCGTAAGAAATTCGGTGGGGTCCAATTTGGCGCGAAGCCGAAATATGCCCTCGTCGAGGCCGTCGGCAAGAAGGTCATCGTCAGGATAAATGACGTGGGACCGCTAAGGCCGGGCCGCATCATCGACTTCAATGAGCGGACGATGCGCCATTTCGATCCGAGCCTGGAGCGCGGGGTCATTCCTGACGTAAAAGTCCGGCCGCTTGCCGGCGGCGATTGGACACCCGGACCGGTTGGCTGAACCGTCGCATCAGAACGTCGAGCAACACGCCCGTCCAGAACAGTCGAGCGCCTCGATGGCTTCATCGCGTTTGTCTCGATCGGCGGGAAGCGTGCCTGACGCGTGGAGATACGACGCTTCGTCGGCGGGAAAAATTCGCGCGTACATTCCCTCGGCAGGACGACCAAGGTCCCGCGGGGCGCCATCGCCAAGATGACATCATGCCGGTGTTTTGCCCGACGAGTCAAATGTCATTTCGTAAAATACGAATATATTTGGACTAGCGCCAAGCCATTGATATCGCTGTCCCCGGCTACTGTGCATGGGGTTGTTTTCGCGTTTTTTTGAGGGAGCGACCCCATCGCCGGCTCTGCTGGCGATGGACGTGCTGCTAGCCCGCCTTGGCGACGCGGCCGTCCGCTGCGCCCGAGCGCAGGTTCTGGAAGAACTTCTCCACCTCGCGCGACAGCGTCTCCGCCGTCTCAGTCACGCTGCTCGCAGCCGTCAGCACCGAGGAGGCCGCAGTGTCGGTCTCGCCGATGGCGTCGCGGAGCGAGCTGATGTTGGCGACGAGGGTCTCGTTGCCTTGGGCCGCCGATTGCGCGTTGGACGAGATCTCGCGCGTGGCGGCGTCCTGCTGGCCGATGGCGCCGGCGATCGCCGAGGTGACGTCGTTGATCTCGCGCACTGCGCCGCCGATCTCGCGGACGGCGTCGACCGCGTTGCGGGTGGAGGACTGGATCATCGAGACGTTTTCGCTGATGTCGGCGGTCGCCTTCGCGGTCTGCCCCGCGAGCGCCTTGACTTCATGCGCGACGACGGCAAAGCCGCGGCCGGCATCGCCCGCGCGCGCGGCCTCGATGGTGGCATTGAGCGCGAGCAGATTGGTCTGCTCGGCGATCGCCTGGATCAGGCTGAGCACGCCGTCGATGCGTTGCGTGGCTGCGGCCAGGCTCTCGATCTCGGCGATCGATTTCTCGGTGCGCTGGCCGGTCTGCTCGACCGCGCCGGCGGATTGCCGCACCTGCCGGCCGATCTCCACCACCGACGCAGATAGCTCCTCGGCCGCGCCTGCCACCGCCGTAACGTTGTGCGAGGCCTGTTCGGTGGCGTTCGCCGCCGTGCCGGCGCGGCTGCTCGCGTCCGCGGTGACGCGGGTGATGGTCTGCGCCGTCTCGCGCATGACGGAGGCGTTGTCGCTGAGGCCGCGCATGATCGCGCCGATCGCCTCGCGAAACGCGTCGACGGATTGTTCGATGTGGCGGGCGCGCTCCTCGCGCGCGGCGGAGTCCTGCGAGACCTGCGAGGCGAGGTTGCGGTTGCGCCCCATCGCGTCCTGGAAGATCTGGATCGCGCGTGCCAGTGCGCCGATCTCGTCGGCCCGGTCAGAGTGGGGCACCACGACGTTCTCGGCGCCGTCAGCGACCTGCTTGATGGTCGCGGTGATGGCGGAGAGGGGGCGTGCGATCGAACGGGCGATGATGACGATGCCGATCACGACGAGGGCGAGCGCCACGCCGGCGAGGCAAGTCAGGACCAAGGACAGGGTGCGATTGGTCTCGGTCTCGTGCGCGATTTGCCTTGCACGCTCGGCATAGACCTTGGACAGCGCCTCGAGATCCTTGTTCAGCGCCGAGCGCACGGCGCGGTTGGCGTCGTTGTCGCCCCATTCGCGGCCCGCGGCCGCATTGATCTCGACGCCGCGGCGCACCAGCTCCTTGCGAAACTCGACGAACTGCTCGATGCGCTTCTTGAACGTGGCGAACTGCTCGGCATCGTCAGCCTTGACGATGGTCTCCCAGCGCTTCACGACGTCAAGGATCTGGGCGTTGAACTTGAGCAGGCCCTCGCCGTACTTCTTCACCACGGCCGGTTCAGTCGACATGTAGACGCCGCGCGATTCCATCACGACCGCATAGACCAGCGAGTTGACCCGCTCGACGTTCAGCGCGGCGGCGTTCGCGGTCTCGATCGCGGTGGTCAGCTCGGCGCCGCGGCGGCTGTTGTAGTCGGACAGCATCGCGATCGCCGCCGTGAGAAGCGCGAACAGCGCGAAGATGGCGTAGAGCTTGTTGGCAAGCGTGAAGCGGCCGGCGAGGCCGGTGGCATTCCCAGGTCGGTCAGTTGTCATGGTTTTCAGGGGCCCGAATGGCCGGGAGCGGCCGGAGAGCGCGGTCGTGCAAACTATTGCAAAACTATGCAGAATGAAGATGGACGCAGCGTTAACGCGGGGTTTGGCGCCCTTCGCCCTCGGTCGAAGGAAAGGTAGATATTTCAGCGTCTTGATCTGAAGGTATAGTCTTGGGATTGCCCAGGAGTCGGCCTTTGGCCGACGAACCCCGGAGAGACCCTTGGTCTACCGCCACACCATCGACGCCACGACCTACACGTTCCCGGATTTGCGCGACCTGCTCGCCAAGGCGACGCCGCCGCGCTCCGGCGACCGCCTGGCCGGGATCGCCGCCGCCAGTGCCGAACAGATGATCGCGGCGCGGATGGCGCTGGCCGACGTCCCGCTCGGGCAGTTCTTGCAAGAAGCCGTCATCCCCTATGAGACCGACGAGGTCACCCGCCTCGTCATTGACAGCCACGACGCCAAGGCCTTCGCGCCGGTGGCTTCGCTGACGGTCGGCGCCTTTCGCGACTGGCTGCTATCGGACGCCGCGACACCCGAAATCTTGCGCAAGCTGGCCGGCGGCATCACCCCGGAGATGGCCGCCGCGGTCTCGAAGCTGATGCGCAACCAGGATCTGATCCTGGCGGCGCGGAAATGCGAGATCACCACCGCTTTCCGCAACACCATCGGCCTGAAGGGCCGGATGAGCACCCGGCTGCAGCCCAACCATCCCTTCGACGACGCCAGGGGCATCACCGCCTCCATCCTCGACGGCATCCTGCTCGGCGCCGGCGATGCCTGCATCGGCATCAACCCGGCGAGCGACGACCCGGCCGTGATCGGCCAATTGCTGCGGCTGCTCGACGAGGTCATCGCGCGGCTGAAGATCCCGACACAGGGCTGCGTGCTGACCCATGTCACCACGACGCTGTCGCTGATCGGGCAGGGGGCGCCGGTCGACCTCGTGTTCCAGTCGGTCGCCGGCACTGAGGCTGCCAACCGCAGTTTTGGTATCGACCTCGCGCTTCTCAAGGAGGCGCACGAGGCCGGGTTGTCGCAGAGGCGCGGTACGGTTGGGCAGAACGTGATGTATTTCGAGACCGGGCAGGGCTCGGCGCTGTCGGCCAACGCCCATCACGGCGTCGACCAGCAGACCTGCGAGGCGCGCGCCTATGCGGTCGCCCGCGCCTTTGCGCCCCTCCTGGTCAACAGCGTGGTCGGCTTCATCGGCCCGGAATATCTCTACGACGGCAAGGAAATCATCCGGGCCGGGCTGGAGGATCACTTTTGCGGCAAGCTGCTCGGCCTGCCGCTTGGGATCGACATTTGCTACACTAATCACGCCGAGGCGGACCAGGACGACATGGACAATCTGCTGACGTTGCTCGCTGCCGCCGGCGTCACCTTCATCATGGGTGTCCCCGGCGCCGATGACGTCATGCTGAACTATCAGTCCACGTCTTTTCACGACGCGCTCTATGTCCGCGACGTCTTCGGACTGCGCCGCGCGCCGGAATTCGACGACTGGCTGGTGCGGTCCGGCATTGCGGGCGCCGATTTCCGTCTTGCCGGCGATGCAGGCCTGCTGCCCGATTTTGCCTCCCGGCTGATCGCGTGACGCGGCGGAAGCACCCGGCGGCCCGAGGAAACCATTGGTGCCCTCGGGAATTATGCTCATGCCACAATATTGAGAAATTCCGGCGGCAGCATTACGCTATGTGGCTGTCTGGCAATTTCCGCAGCTAAGTCGAGCGTGGCGGGGGAGCTTTGATGCGAGCTGAAAGTAACGGGACGTCCCGGCGGATTCTCTGCGTGTTTCCGCGATACACATCGTCGTTCGGGACGTTCGAGCATTCCTACCCCCTGACCGATGGCGTCCGCGCCTTCATGCCGCCGCAGGGACTTTTGCTGCTTGCCGCCTATCTGCCGGAGGAGTGGCAGGTCAAATTCGTCGATGAGAACCTTCGCCGTACGACAAGGGAAGAGTTCGAATGGGCGGAGGCGGTCTTCGTCAGCGGCATGCACATCCAGCGCCAGCAGATGAACGATATCTGCCGGCGCGCCCATGAGTTCGACCTACCGGTCGCGCTCGGCGGTCCTTCCGTCAGCGCCTGCCCGGATTACTATCCGTCGTTCGACTATCTCCATGTCGGTGAGCTCGGCGACGCCACCAATCAGCTGCTCGAAATACTGTCGCGCGACATCTCGCGTCCCGAGACCCAGGTGGTTCTGACCACCAAAGACCGCGTGCCGATGACGGAGTTTCCGATCCCGGCCTACGAGCTCGCCGACGTGAAGAAATACTTCCTCGGCAGCATCCAGTATTCCAGCGGCTGTCCGTATCAGTGCGAGTTCTGCGACATCCCCGGGCTGTACGGCCGCAATCCGCGCATCAAATCGCCGGAGCAGATCATCGCCGAACTCGACCGCCTGCGCGAATGCGGCATGACCGACACGGTCTATTTCGTCGACGACAATTTCATCGGCAACCGCAAGGCGGCGCTGGACCTCCTGCCGCATCTGATCGAATGGCAGAAGAGGACCGGCTACATGGTGCGGCTCGCCTGCGAGGCGACGCTCAACATCGCCAAGCGGCCGGAAATCCTCGAGAAGATGCGCGAGGCCTATTTCGTCACCATCTTCTGCGGCATCGAGACGCCCGATCCCGATGCGCTGAAGGCGATGCACAAGGACCACAACATGATGGTCCCGATCCTCGAGGGCGTGCAAACCATCAACTCCTACGGCATGGAGGTCGTGTCCGGCATCATCATGGGGCTCGACACCGATAAGCCGAACACTTCGGAGGCGCTGCTCGCCTTCGTCGAGGACTCCCGGATTCCGCTGCTCACGATCAACCTGCTTCAGGCGCTGCCGAAGACGCCGCTATGGGACCGTCTGGAGCGCGAGGGACGCCTGGTCGAGGACGACGGCCGCGATTCCAATGTCAACTTCCTGTTGCCCTACGACGACGTCGTCGCATCCTGGAAGCACGCCATGGCCGTCGCCTACGAGCCCGAAAAGGTCTACGCGCGCTTCCAGTATCAATGCGAGCACGTTTACGTGCACCGCCTGAAGATGCCGACGCCGGACGAGATGAAGACCTGGCCCAACATCAGGCGCGGCCTCGTCATGCTGCGAAACATCTTCTGGAAGGTCGGCGTGCTCGGCGACTACAAGCGCGTGTTCTGGAAGTTCGCGCTGGGCCGCATCAAGCGCGGCGACCTCGAAGGTCTGATCGGCTGCACTCTGATCGCGCACCATCTCATCACCTTTGCGCGGGCGGCCTCGACCGGCCAGCAGAACGCCTCGAACTATTCGATCCGGCTACGCGAGGCCTCCGTCCCCGCCGAATGACACAACATGTCTGATCCGGCCATCCCGCGTCGTCCGACCCTCGATCTGCGGTCGCTTACGCCCGCGCGCGTCGCGCTCGGGCGCAGCGGCGCGAGCCTGCCGACGCGGGCACTGCTCGATTTCACGCTGGACCATGCCCGCGCCTGCGATGCCGTACATGCCGTGTTCGATGCGCCGCGGCTGGTCGCGGATCTCCGCGCGCTCGGCCTCGTCGTCACCGAGGCGAACAGCCGGGCGGTCGACCGCAGGGACTATTTGCGGCGGCCCGATCTGGGCAGACTGCTGGATGCCGGATCAGTCGAGGCTCTGGCGCGGAGCGCCTCGGAGCCGTGCCAACTCGCGGTCGTGATTGGCGATGGGCTGTCGGCTGCCGCGGTCCACGCCCATGCGGCCGCGCTGGTGATGCGCCTGCTGCCGTTGCTCGCAGCCGATGATGGTGTCGCGATCGGCCATGTCGTCGTCGCCTCAGGCGCGCGCGTCGCGCTCGGCGACGAGATCGGCGCCATTCTCGGCGCGCGCATGGTCGTCACGCTGATCGGCGAGCGGCCGGGCCTGTCGGCGCCCGACAGTCTCGGCGCCTATCTGACTTTCGCCCCGAAGCCGGGCCGCACCGATGCCGAGCGCAATTGCGTGTCGAACATCCACAAGGCCGGGTTGAGCTATGACGAGGCTGCTTTCAAGATCGCCTGGCTGGTCCGCGAGGGGCTCGCGCGGGAAGTGAGCGGTGTGGCGCTGAAGGACGAGAGCGCGGACCGCGCGCCGCGTCGAATTGGCACGGCTTTGCCCGAATGAAGGGCATTAAGGCAAAATCGCCACATCTTGATCGATTCGGCCACACTCCGCCTGCTTGCGAGAAGGGCGATTGACCTGCTAAACCCCTCGCGGCGATTTTCTGCGCATTTTCAAAGGGCAAGCCTCCCATTGGTATGGCATTTTCAAGCCGTTCGCGGGGCGCGACAAGCTCACAGACCCGAGCCGATTTAGGAACTGGACAAGGCATGCTCGAAAAGCACAGCGAGAGTGAGGTTCATGTCGACAAGGTCGAGCAGGGACCTGCGTCCTCGATCGCCTTCGGGCTGGAGCGCATCGGGCTGTTCGCCGTCCGGGCGCCCATCGTCTCCTGCATCGTCCTGCTCGTCCTGATCGTCGGCGCCGTGTTCGGCATCCACCGGATCAAGATCGACGATTCGCTGTCGCAGCTGTTCCGGTCCAACACGCCGGAATTCCGCCAGTACGAAGCGGTGACCAAGAAGTTCCCGGCCGAGGAATTCGACGTCCTCGTCGTAGTCGAGGGCAAGACCCTGCTGGCGCGGAACAACCTCGAGAAGCTGCGCGACTTCGTCACCGACATGCAGCTGGTCGAGGGTACGCGCGGACTGGTCTCGCTGTTCTCCGCGCGTCAGGCGCCGGCGCCGGGCAAGCTTCCCGCCGCGCTGTTCCCGCCCGAGCTGCCCGAGGGCGCGGCCTATGACAAGTTCATCGAGGGCGTCAAAGCCAACGAGATCATCCGCGGCAAGCTGTTGTCCGAGGACGGCACGCTGGCGCTGATCGTGCTTTCGCTCGATCCGGAGGTGGTCGCCTCCAACAAGCTGACCAAGACCGTCGCCGATATCCGCGCGCTCATGAAGGAAGACCTCGGCGATACCGGCCTCAACGTGCAGCTTTCCGGCGTGCCGGTGATGCAGCTCGAGATCCGCAACGCGGTCGAGCGCGACGGGCTCACCTACAACATCCTCGGCATTCTCGCCGGCTGTGTCATCGCCATCATCTTCTTCCGCAAGATCTCGTTCATGGTGGCGGCGGCGTTCCCGCCGATGATTGCGATCCTGCTGGCGCTCGGCGCGCTCGGCTGGGCCAATTTCAACCTCAACATGTTCCTGAACGTGATGACGCCGCTCATCATGGTCATCAGCTTCTCGGACTCGATGCAGCTCACCTTCGCCGCGCGCGACCGGCTGATCGCGGGCCAGGACAAGTTCACCGCGTTCAAGAACGCGGTGCTGGTGGTGGGACCGGCCTGCGTGCTGACGCACGGCACCGCCGGCATTTCCTTCATCGCGCTCCAGTTCTCCGACTCCGATCTGATCCGCAAGTTTGGCGAGGCGGGTCTCGCCGCCACCATCATCGCGCTGGTCGCGGTGTTGTCGCTGGTGCCGGTGTTCGGCGTGCTGCTGGTGCGCAACGAGAAGGTCTTTGCGACCAAGTTCCAGAGCGCGGATGCCGGCGTGCAGGCGCTGCGTAATTTCTGCTACTGGATCGCGGTGCGCATGGTGGGCCGTCCTGGCCTGTTCAGCCTGATCGCGGTGGTGTTCGTGGCGGGCCTCGGCGTCATCTACGCAAATCTGGAGCCGCGCTACCGGCTCGCCGACCAGGTGCCGGACAAGCGCCAGGCGGTCGCCGCCAGCGACCGGCTCGACGCCAAGCTCACCGGCGCCAACCCGGTCAACGTTCTGATCCAGTTCCCCAAGGGTGAATCGCTCTATTCGCCGGAGACGCTGCAGACCATCGCGGATGTGCACGCGACGGTGGAGAAGGCAGCCGGTGTCGGCAATGTCTGGTCGGTCGAGACCCTGCGCCGCTGGCTCGCGGACAAGGCCGGCAGCGCCGACGTCGCGACCCTGAAGGAATATGTCAGCGTCATTCCGGAGCATCTGGTACGCCGGTTCATCGATGCCGAGCAGGACGCCGTGGTGGTCGCAGGTCGCGTGCCGGACAAGGATTCCAGCCAGCTCCTTCCGATCGTCGACAAGCTCGATACCGAGCTCGACGCCGTTCGCAAGAAGCATCCCGGCTATGAAGTGGCGGTCACGGGTCTTGCCGCGATTGCCGCGCGCAACTCGGCCGGCATGATCGAGAAGCTCAACCGCGGGCTGACCGTCGAATTCGCGCTGGTCGCGATCTTCATCGGCCTGGCCTTCCGCTCCTGGGTGGTGATGTTCGCCTGCATCCTGCCGGGCATCTTCCCCGTTGTGATGTCGGGAACGGTGCTGTGGGCGATGGGTGAGGGACTGCAATTCGCCAGCGTCGTGGCTCTGACCGTTTCGTTCGGCCTCGGCTTAAGCGCCACCATCCATTTCCTCAACCGCCTCAGGCTCGAGAGCAAGCCGGGCGTCGGCTCGGCGCTCGCGGTGGAGCGCGCCACCGTGCTGGTCGGCCCGGCCTTGATCCTGACCACGCTGGTGCTGGCCTGCGGTCTCGTCGTCACGGTGTTCTCCGACCTGCCGTCGCTACGGCTGTTCGGCTGGCTCAGCGCCTTCTCGATGGTGATGGCGCTCGTCGCCGACCTCTTCATCCTGCGGCCGACGGCGATGTGGTTGATCAATCTGCACGCCAAGCTTCAGGGCGACAAGCCGGCGATCTGAACGGCTTCGTTCATCAGACACTCGAATCGGCGCGGTCCGGGCGATTGCGCCGCGTCTCCCGAAAACAACAAAGCCCCGGTTCGCGAGAACCGGGGCTTGTTGCTTTCGAAGCGGTAAGAGCCGTCAGCCCTTCGTCATCGTGATGTTGACGCCGCGAATCTCGCCCTTGGATGAGATCTGCACCGTTTGCTTGGTGCCGTTGGTGCGCAGCGACAAATTGGCGGCAAAGCCGTTGGCCTCGACGAACACCTCGATCTGGCCGCCACCGGCGGTGCCTTGCAGATTGCCGAAGATGTTGCGGTTGGTCTCGCTCCAATTGCCGGAGATCCGCTCGCCCTGGCTGGTCACGTCGCTGGTGAGGTCGAACTTGTAGCTGTCGGACGCGCAGTGCAACGCCTGCTTGAGGCTGAGACCGGTGCCGGCAACTTTGTAATCGGCCTTGCAACGGATGCGCTCGGTGGAGCCGTCGGACAGCGACACCGTACCCGTGCCGGTCCATGCGCCCTCGAAACCTGCAAACGGTCCGGACGACTGAGCCTGACTTGTCGAAACCGAGAAGAGCAGCACAGCGCCGATGCCGGCCGCCTTGATTGCCAGTTCAGATCGCCCAAAAAAATTCATCTTCAAAATATCCCGTTTTGGAACGACGTCCGCTTGTCACCAAGGACGTCTCGCCACATCGAAGGTTTAGTGTTCCGAGCCTGTGTCAGGTTCAATGGCCGGCCGCCCACATGTCGGCATCGCGAAGCGCACTTGCCATGATCGGCCTCCGGATTCTCTGCGTTTCGGCATGTTTCTGGGGCCCATGGCGGGATGTAGAGATGCAGCTCTGCAACAGGTGCGCAGCAAAACGCGACGTACCTGAATTATGACGTAGTATCAGTCTCTTACATTTGTCACAGAAGGCGCAGGGAAGACCTCATTTGGTGGACGTGGCGCCAATTTGGCCGCATTTGCCAGTGCTTGTGCCTTCTCCGAGGCCGCTACTCCCGCGGCGACTTGCCCATCAGAACAATCCGCTCCGGTCGTCGCCCTGTGCTGTCCGGGATTGGTGCGATTCTGCCGTCAGAATGAAGGAATACAATGCGTAAGCTTCTCGTCGCTCTCACCCTGCTGTCGGCCTCCCTCTCGACCGCAGCGTTCGCCCAGCAAGGGCGCGGCACGGACGCCGAGCAGAAGGCCTGCTCGCGCGATGTGCAGAAGCTCTGCCGTCCGGTCATCGACCAGGGCGATTTCACCATCCTGGCCTGCCTCAAGGAGAACCGGGCCAAGATTTCGCAGGCCTGTGACCAGGTCCTGAAGAACCACAACCAGTAAGCTCGGCCACTGGCCCACAAAAGGCGGCCTTCGGGGCCGCCTTTTCGGGCCTGATCCGCAAAGGGCAGCCATCGAGAGACAGGATTGGTTTTGCGGCCGTATTCCCCTATATGGGGGCCGCGGCGGCATCGCCCGCACGGGCTAGCGCGAGCGAAAAAGCCCTTCCTGTCCAAACGATTGTAGACCAGCCCTCGATGACCTCTGCGAGCGAATTGCGATCCGGCAAGGGTGAGCGCGACGAGAATTTTCCCGTCGCGTCCTGGATCATTCATCCGCGTCATCGCGCGCTGATCCTGGCGTATTACAATTTCGTTCGCACCGCCGACGACATCGCCGACCACGCCACGCTGCCGCCGGACGAGAAGCTCGCTTATCTCGACCTGCTCGAGGCGGAATTGCTCGGCAAAGGCGACACCCAGGCCGAGGCCGTCAGCCTGCGGCACGCACTGGCCGAACGCGGTATGGCGCCGCGCCACGCGCTCGACGTGCTCATCGCGTTCCGCATGGACGTGACCAAGTTGCGCTACGAGAATTGGGACGAGGTCATCCATTATTGCCGCTACTCGGCGATGCCGGTCGGCCGCTTCATGCTCGACGTCCATGGTGAGAGCACCTCGACCTGGGCCGCGTCCGATGCGCTCTGTGCAGCGCTGCAGATCAACAACCATCTTCAGGATTGCGGCAAGGATTTCCGCGAGCTCAACCGCGTCTATCTGCCGCGCGATGCGCTGGCTGCGAGTGGCGCCTCGGTCGAGCAGCTCGGAGAGGCGCAATCGCCACCGGCGATGCTGGCCTGCCTTCAGGCTCTCGCCGTGCGCAACGAAGCGCTGCTCGACGAGGGCAGGTCGCTAGCTGTGGAGATCAGGGATTTCCGCCTCGGCATCGAGGTCTCGGTGATCCAGGCTTATGCCGACCGCATTGTGCGCCTGTTGAAGGTGCGCGATCCCCTGCGCGAGCGCGTGCACCTGAACAAGCTCGAGCTCCTCACCTTCAGCCTCGCCGGCATGATCGGCGAAGTCGGCCGCCGCGCGGTCGGACGCAAGGCCATTTCCAGACCGGGGACTGCACATGACGCTTGAGGCGACCTCGCCCGGCGCCAATTATGGCTCGACCGCATCCGGCAGTTCGTTCTACGCCGCGATGCGCATCCTGCCGCACGACCAGCGCGAAGCGATGTTCCAGATCTACAGCTTCTGCCGCCAGGTCGACGACATCGCCGATTCCGACGGTCCGCGCGACGAGCGGCTCGCCGCCCTTCAGGCGTGGCGCAACGACATCGATGCGCTCTACCAGGGCAATCCGCCGCCACGGCTGAAGGACTACGTCGCCTCGGTGAAGACCTTCGGCCTCAAGCGCGAGGATTTCCTCGCGATCGTCGACGGCATGGAGATGGACGTGCCGCAGGACATCCGCGCGCCCGACATGGCGACGCTGGATCTCTACTGCGATCGCGTCGCGAGTGCCGTGGGGCGGCTGTCGGTCCGCGTCTTCGGCCTGCCGGAAGAAGACGGCATCGAGCTCGCCCATCATCTCGGCCGCGCGCTCCAGCTCACCAACATCCTGCGCGACATCGACGAGGACGCGGGCCTCGGCCGGCTCTATCTGCCGCGCGAAGCGCTGCTGCATGCCGGCATCACCTCCAACGATCCGGACCGCGTGATCGTCGAGCGCGCGCTGCCGAAGGTCTGCCTGCCGCTGGCGCAACGCGCAAAGGTGTATTTCGAGAAGTCGGACGAGATCATGAACCGCAATCGGCGCCGCGCGGTGCGCGCGCCCCGCATGATGTCGAAATACTATCATGCCATTCTGGATCTTCTGATCGCGCGCGGGTTCAACGCGCCGCGTGAGCCGGTGCGTGTGTCGAAGGTCACACGCATCGCCATCCTGCTCCGATACGCTCTCATCTGATGCAAAAAACAGCTCACATCATTGGCGCTGGAATTTCCGGCCTCTCCGCCGCCGTGCGGCTTGCCAATGCCGGCTTCAAGGTCGCCGTGCACGAGGCGACCCAGCAGGCCGGCGGCCGCTGCCGTTCTTATTTCGACGGCGCCACCAATCTCACTATCGACAACGGCAACCATCTGCTGCTGTCCGGCAACAGCCATGCGCGCGCCTACGCGCGCTCGATCGGCACTGAAGCGGGCCTCGTCGGTCCGGAGCGCGCGCAGTTTCCCTTTGTCGACCTCACGACCGGGCAGCGCTGGCAGATTGACCTCGGCGACGGCCGGCTCCCGACCTGGGTGCTCGACGAGAGCCGCCGCGTCCCCGACACCGGGTTGACCGATTACCTGAAGCTGGCGCCGCTGATCTGGGCATCGGAAGAGACGCTGGTCGGCAAGTCCATTCCCTGCGAGGGCGTGCTCTATCAGCGCTTGGTGCAGCCGCTGCTGCTGGCGGCGCTCAACGTCGATCCACCCGAAGGCTCGGCGGGGCTGGCCGGCGCGATCGTGCGCGAGACGCTGCTCGCCGGCGGGCAGGCCTGCCGTCCCCTGATCGCGCGCGACGGGCTCAGCGCGGTGCTGATCGAGCCTGCCGTGACGTTCCTGCAGGAGCGCGGGCACAGCGTTCAGCTCGGCCATGAGCTGCGCTCGTTTGCGACCCATGACGGCAAGGTCGGCGCGCTGAATTTCGGCGGCGAAGATGTGATCCAGATCGGCGAGGGCGACGTCGTCGTGATGGCGGTACCGCCGCGCGCTGCCTCCAACCTGCTGCCGGGCCTGAAGACGCCGACCGAATTCCGCGCCATCGTGAATGCGCATTTCCGCGTTGAGCCGCCAGCGGGATCGGCTCCGATCCTCGGCGTGATCGGCGGCGTCGTGGAATGGCTGTTTGCGTTCCCGAACCGGCTGTCCGTCACCATCAGCAACGGCGACCGTCTGGTCGAGATGCCGCGCGAGGAACTCGCGCAGGCGATCTGGAACGACGTGTGCAAGGCGGGCGGTGTGTCCGGCGAGCTGCCCCCTTGGCAGATCGTGCGCGAGCGCCGTGCCACATTCGCGGCGACGCCGGCGCAGAATGCCCTGCGTCCAGGGCCGGTCACTGCGCTGAAAAACCTGTTTCTTGCAGGCGATTGGACTGCTACGGGATTGCCTGCAACCATCGAGGGATCGGTCCGATCCGGTGATCGCGCCGCCGATCTGGTTCTGGCCGCCAAGGGATAGTGACAGGCGGCCCTGACGGGTATTTGTCCCGGTCAATTTCGGCCAATTCAATCGACTATCGGAGCAATCGAGCGAGATGGATTCCGTGAACGCGACCAGCCGCGAAGCCCAAGAATTCGGGAACTTGGAATCGAGCATTGCGTCGGCCACCGAAGGCGTCCTCGGCTTCCAGCAATCCGACGGCCATTGGGTGTTCGAGCTCGAGGCCGATTGCACGATTCCGGCCGAATACGTGCTGCTGCGCCATTATCTCGCCGAGCCGGTCGATGCCGTGCTCGAAGCCAAGATCGCCAATTATCTTCGCCGCGTTCAGGGCGTCCATGGCGGCTGGCCGCTGGTGCATGATGGCGAGTTCGAAATGAGCGCCAGCGTGAAGGCGTATTTCGCGTTGAAGATGATCGGGGATTCCATCGACGCGCCGCACATGGTGCGTGCGCGCGAGGCGATCCATTCCCGCGGCGGCGCCATTCACAGCAACGTCTTCACGCGCTTCATGCTTGCGATGTTTGGCGTCGTGACCTGGCGCGCGGTACCGGTGCTGCCGATCGAGATCGTGCTGCTGCCGTTCTGGTCGCCGTTCCACATCAACAAGATCTCCTACTGGGCACGCACCACCATGGTGCCGCTGATGGTCATCGCCGCGCTGAAGCCACGGGCGAAGAATCCCAAGGGTGTCGGCATCGACGAGCTGTTCCTGCAGGATCCGCGCTCGATTGGCATGACGGCCAAGGCGCCGCACCAGAGCATGGCCTGGTTCGTGCTGTTCCGCGCGCTCGACGGCATTTTGCGCGTGGTCGAGCCGATGTTTCCCAAGAGCCTGCGCAAGCGCGCGATCGATGCCGCGCTCGCCTTCACCGAGGAGCGGTTGAACGGCGAGGACGGCATGGGCGCGATCTATCCGCCGATGGCCAACATCGTCATGATGTACGACGCGCTCGGCAAGGATGAGACCTATCCGCCGCGCGCGATCACGCGCCGGGGTATCGACAAGCTGCTCGTGATCAAGGACGACGAGGCCTATTGCCAGCCCTGCGTCTCGCCGGTGTGGGACACGACGCTGACCGCCCACGCGCTGCTCGAAGCCGGCGGTGACAGAGCGGTGCCCGCGGCCAAGCAGGGTCTCGACTGGCTGATCCCGAAGCAGGAGCTCGAGGTGAAGGGCGACTGGGCGGTGAAGCGGCCCGAAGTGCGCCCGGGCGGCTGGGCCTTCCAGTACAACAACGCCCATTATCCCGATCTCGACGACACCGCGGTGGTGGTGATGTCGATGGACCGGATGCGCCGGGAGCACGGTGCGACCGGCTATGACGCCGCGATCGACCGTGCCCGGGAGTGGATCGAGGGCATGCAGAGCGACGACGGCGGCTGGGCCGCCTTCGACGTCAACAACCTCGAATATTATCTGAACAACATCCCGTTCTCCGACCATGGCGCGCTGCTCGACCCGCCGACCGAGGACGTCACCGCGCGCTGCATCTCGATGCTGGCCCAGCTCGGCGAGACCGCGAACACCAGCAAGCATGTCGCCGAGGGCGTCGCCTACCTCCGCAAGACCCAGCACCCGGAAGGGTCCTGGTACGGCCGCTGGGGCATGAATTTCATCTATGGAACCTGGTCGGTGCTGTGCGCCCTCAACATGGCCGGCGTCCGCCATGACGACCCCATGATCCGGAAAGCCGCCGGCTGGCTGGCCTCGATCCAGAATCAGGACGGCGGCTGGGGCGAGGATGCCGTCAGCTACCGGCTGGACTACCGAGGCTGGGAAGCCGCCCCCTCGACCGCATCGCAAACGGCATGGGCCTTGCTTGCCTTGATGGCTGCTGGCGAGGTTGATCACCCGGCCGTCGCCCGCGGGGTGGAGTACCTGATTGCAACACAGAACGAAAAAGGACTGTGGGACGAACAGCGGTACACCGCCACAGGCTTTCCCCGTGTATTCTATCTACGGTACCATGGTTACCCGAAGTTCTTCCCGCTGTGGGCGTTGGCGCGGTATCGGAACTTGCGGAACACCAACAGCAGGGTGGTAGGGGTCGGAATGTGACTTTGGGGACGGGGGACTATCTTACCGCGGGTCAAACCGTTGATCCGAGGCCGATATTGATCGTGACTGGATTGGTTCAGGAGGCCCGCATCGCGGCCGGGCCCGGAATGGCGGTGATCTGTTCGTCGAGCAGCCCGACCCAGTTGCGGGCGCTGTTGACGGTGCTGGATCCCGAGACGATTCGCGGTGTGATCTCCTTTGGCGTGGCCGGCGGGCTCGACCCGACGCTGCGCTCCGGCGACGTCGTGCTGGCGACCGAGGTGCTCGCGGGCGACACGCGCTGGGCCGCCGGCCTCTCGCTCGGCGACGACCTGATCGACCGCCTGACGTCGGGCCGCCGCCGCGTGGTGCGCGGCAGCCTCGCCGGTGCCGAGGAAGTGGTCACGAGGCGCTCCTGCAAGGCGGCGCTGCATTCGGAGACCGGAGCTGCCGCCGTCGACATGGAAAGCCACATCGCGGCCGCCTACGCCGCCGAAGCCGGCTTGCCGTTCGCCGCGGTCCGCGTCATCAGCGATCCCGCCCATCGCGCGCTGCCGGCGCTCGCCCGCGCCGCCATCAAGCCGAACGGCCAGATCGACGTGCTGGCCGTGCTGCGCGGCATCGTGCGCAATCCGACCGCGCTGCATGGACTGGTCTCGACCGGCCTCGACTTCAACCGCGCGCTGCGCAGCTTGCGCGGTTGCCGCGACTATTTGATTGGTACCGAGCTCGTGGAGAGCGAGGCGCTGGTCTCTGAGGCAGCCTGAGCGGTTTCTGCGATCACTAAAAACAAAAGGCCCGGTCGCCATTGGCGATCGGGCCTTTTCTATTTCGGTGTGCGTAGCTCGGATGGAGCGGAGCGCAATCCGACGTCTTCAAAGCGGAGGGGCCGTCCCGGATTTCGCTTGCGCTCCATCCGGGCTACAGGGCGTCGCGCTTACGCGGCGGTGGAAGCCTTCCGCGCCGCCTTCTCCTGCGCGGCGGCGGCCTCGTCCTTGCGGATCTCCGACAGGCGCTTCTGCACTTCCGCCGAGAAGATGTACTGCGCCGGTCGCTGCTTGCTCATGTCGATCTCCGGGGCCATCGGACCCGTGGTCCTGATCCCGCGCAGCGACACCCACATCGCCTTCAGCGGGTTGTTGATGGCTGCGGTCGCCGCCGTCGGCTCGTAGCCGCAATGGGCCATACAGTCGGCGCACTTCTCGTACTTGCCGGTGCCGTAGGTCTCCCAGTCGGTGGTGTCCATCAGCTCCTTGAAGGTTTTTGCGTAGCCTTCACCGAGCAAATAGCAGGGCTTCTGCCAGCCGAAGATGTTGCGCGCCGGCATGCCCCAGGGCGTGCACTCGTATTCCTGGTTGCCGGCGAGGAAGTCCAGGAACAGGCCGGAATGCATGAAATTCCACTTCTTGCCCTTGCCCATCGCAAAGACGTCGCGGAACAGCTTCTTGGTCTTGGTGCGGTTGAGGAAGTGCTCCTGGTCCGGCGCGCGCTCATAGGCGTAGCCCGGAGACATCGAGACGCCGACGCCGAGCTCGACGGTGAGATCCAAGAACTTGGCGATCTCCTCGGCCGGATGGCCGTCGAAGATGGTGGCGTTGACGTTGACGGTGAAGCCGCGGGCCTTGGCCGCCTTGATCGCGGAGACGGCGCGGTCGAACACGCCCTTCTGCGACACCGCCTTGTCGTGGTGCTCCTTCAGGCCGTCGAGGTGCACGGAGAAGAACAGGTAGGGCGAGGGCTCGAACAGATCGAGCTTCTTCTCGAGCAGCAGAGCGTTGGTGCAGAGCGAGACGAACTTCTTGCGCGCCACGAGGCCGCGCACGATCTCGCCGATCTCCTTGTGGATCAGCGGCTCGCCGCCGGGGATGGCGACCATCGGCGCGCCGCACTCGTCGGCCGCGTCCCAGCACTCCTGTGCGGTCATGCGGCGGTTGAGGATCGCATCCGGATAGTCGATCTTGCCGCAGCCGACGCAGGCGAGGTTGCAGCGGAACAGCGGCTCCAGCATCAGCACGAGCGGATAGCGCTTGCGGCCAAGCAGCTTCTGCTTGATCAAATAGCCGCCGATACGCATTTCCTTGAAGAAGGGGATAGCCATTACAAGTTTCTTTCTGGGCTTGAAATTCGGGTGGGTCAGCTCGCAGCCAGTTGGGCCGGAAGCCGGAATTCGATGTTTTCCTCGCGGCCCGGAAGCACCGAGACCTTGACCGGTCTGATCCGCCGCATCGCTTCGATCACGTCATCCACGAGTACCTCGGGCGCCGAAGCGCCGGCCGTGACACCGACGGTTCTGGCATCTTTCAACCACTCCGGATTGAGCGCGCTGCCGTCGGCAATCAGATAACTCGCGACACCGGCCTCAGTGCCGATTTCGCGGAGCCGGTTCGAATTCGAGCTATTGGCAGCGCCCACCACCAAGATCACGTCGACCAGCTTGCTCAAGTCCCTTACCGCAGATTGGCGGTTCTGTGTCGCATAGCAGATATCCCGGATATCCGGGCCTTGAATATCTGTAAAGCGGGCCTGCAGGGCTGAAATGATGTCCTTTGTGTCATCCACAGACAGGGTGGTCTGGGTGATGTAGGCCACTGGCGTATCCGCCGGCAGCTCAAGGGCCTTAACCTCTTCAACGCTTTGGACCAGCAGTACGGGGGCGGGAACCTGGCCCATCGTACCTTCGACCTCGGGGTGGCCGGCATGGCCGATCAGGATCAGGGTGCGGCCCCTGGCGATGTAGCGCTTCCCCTGATTGTGAACTTTCGTGACCAGGGGGCAGGTGGCATTGAGCACCGGAAGGTCGCGCGCGGCCGCTTCTTCCTCGACGCTGCGGGCGACGCCATGAGCGCTGAAGACCGTCACAGCCTTCGGCGGCACCTCCGACAGTTCCTCGACGAAGATCGCGCCTTTGTGTTTCAGGCTCTCGACGACATACTTGTTGTGCACGATCTCATGGCGCACGTAGACGGGCGGGCCGTACTTCTCCAGCGCCCGCTCCACGATCTCGATCGCACGTACCACCCCCGCGCAAAAGCCGCGCGGTTGCGCCAGATAAACTTCCATTGGACGCCCATCACGCAAGTTGCACCAATCCGCTCTCAAGTTCAGGGGACACCCCGATACGAACCAATGAGTTGCAATATCCGCACCACCGGTTTCGCTCACGCGGTAGCCGCCCACCCCTGTCGGGGCCCCGTGCATGGAGGCGCAATACTTTGTGTCAAAAAATCGGCAGCAAGGAAAGGTGGAATGGACTTTGGTTCCTCTGGGATCACTTTTACGGTATTATAGTAGAGGGATGTTTGGTCAGAAAAGCGGTGACATCGGTGTTTGCGCCTTCGTCACTTTCCCGCCTCAACTCCCCGGCTATACCGACCGCCCCGCATGATTTCGCCATGGTCCTCCGCCGTTTACCTCGAACCTTCTGACGGCGATAACCACTCAAAACAGCAATAGGTTTCGGCCGGGAACTCCGTTAAACAGCGGGCGTTTCCGGCAAGCTGTTAACCGCAGAAAGAAAAGTAGTGCTGCAAAGCGTCGTCGTTGCCATCGTCAGGGCCTGCACCCGGTTTGCCTCCCTCGTCGTCATTCTCGGGCTCCTGCTGGCGGTGGGGGCGGGCTATTACACGTCCCGGCATTTCGCCATCAACACCGATATCAATTCGCTGATTGCCCAAAATCTGGACTGGCGCCAACGCGACCAGCAGTTCGATCGCGCCTTCGACCGCGATGCGACGATTACGGCGGTGGTCGAAGCCAAAACGCCGGAGATGGCGACCGCGGCCTCGGACGCGCTCTATGCCAAGCTGAAGGACAACAAGACAGACTTCCAGTCGGTGCAGCAGCTCGGCACCGGCGAGTTCTTCGAGAAGAATGGCCTGTTGTTCCTGCCGACAGAGGAAGTCGCAAAGGTCACCAGCCAGTTCGAATCCGCCGCGCCTCTGATCGAGATCATGGCAGGCGATCCCTCGATCCGCGGCCTGACCGGGGCGCTGGAAACGGGACTTGCCGGCGTCAAGCGCGGGCAGGTCAAGCTCGACAACACCGAGCGGCCCTTCAACCAGATCGCGCAAACGGTCGAGACCGTGCTCAACAAGGGCAATGCGACCTTCTCCTGGCGTGAGCTCGTCAGTGACGAGCCGCTGACGGATTCGGACAAGCGCGCCTTCATCGAGTTCAAACCGATCCTCGACTACAACGCGCTGGAGCCCGGTAAGGGCGCAACCGACGCGATCCGCAAGGCCGCAGCCGATCTGGACTTTGCCACCAAATACCAGGCGCGGGTCCGGCTGACCGGGCCGGTCCCGATCGCCAACGAGGAATACGCAACCGTCCAGGAAGGCGCCGTCGTCAACGGCATCGGCACGGTTCTCGTCGTGCTGCTCATCCTGTGGCTGGCGCTGCATTCGGCGAAGATCATCTTCGCCGTGTTCGTCAATCTCTTCGTCGGTCTTGCGCTGACAACCGCCGCCGGCCTGATGATGGTGGGTTCGCTCAATTTGCTGTCGATCGCGTTCGCCGTGCTGTTCGTCGGTCTCGGCGTCGATTTCGGCATTCAGTACAGCGTCCGCTATCGCTCCGAGCGCTACAAGCACAACGACCTTTCGGGCGCGCTGATCCTGGCTGCCAAGCGCTCGGCAATTCCGTTGTCGCTGGCGGCAATGGCGACCGCGGCCGGCTTCCTCTGCTTCATCCCCACCGACTACAAGGGTATTGCCGAACTCGGGCAGATCGCCGGCGTCGGCATGCTGGTCGCGTTCGTCACCAGCATCACCGTGCTGCCGGCGATGCTGAAGCTGTTGAACCCGCCCGGCGAGAAGGAGCCGGTCGGCTACGCCTTCCTGGCGCCGCTCGATCACTTCCTGGAGAAGCACCGGGTGCTGGTCGTCGGCGGTACGATGTTTCTGGCGGTCGCCGGCCTGCCGCTGCTCTATTACATGAAGTTCGACTTCAACCCGATGAACCTGCGCAACCCGAAGGCGGAGTCGATCGCGACCTTCCTCGATTTGCGCAAGGATCCCAACACCGGCGCCAATGCCATCAACGTGATGACCACGTCGGAAGAGCAGGCGAGGCAGGTGGAGGCGAAGCTGGAGAAGGTGCCGGAGGTGTTGCGCGTGATGTCGCTCAACAGCTTCGTTCCCGAAGACCAGGCGCCGAAGCTGAAGCTGATCGCGCAGGGCGCCAAGGTGCTGAACCCCGCGCTCAATCCCGACCAGATCGACGCCGCGCCGACGGACAAGGAAAACGCCGATGCGCTGAAATCCTCGGTCGACAATCTGCGCCGGACCGCAGGCGATGCGAAGGGCCCGGGTGCGGTCGCCTCGCGTCGGCTCGCTGACGCGCTGGAAAAGCTCGCCAATGGCGATGAAGCCACGCGGAACAAGGCGCAGGACGTGTTCGTCGCGCCGATGAAGATCGTGTTCGACCAGCTCCGGAACGCGATGCAAGCCGAGCCGGTTACCCTGAAGTCATTGCCGGCAGATCTCGTCAGCGCCTGGAAGAGCAAGGACGGCATCATCCGGGTCGAGGCGCTGCCGAAGGGCGATCCCAACGACAACGACACGCTGCGCAAATTTGCGGCGGCGGTGCTCGTTGCCGAGCCGACCGCGATCGGCGGTCCGGTCTCGATCCTGAAATCCGGCGACACCGTGGTGAAGGCGTTCATCCATGCGGGAATCTACGCGCTGCTGGTGATCGGCCTGCTGCTGTGGATCACGCTGCGCCGGTTCGTCGACGTGTTGATGACGCTGGTGCCGCTGCTGGTGGCCGGCGCGGTGACGCTCGAGATCTGCGTGCTGATCGGCTTGCCGCTCAACTTCGCCAATATCGTCGCGTTTCCGCTGCTGCTCGGCGTCGGCGTGGCCTTCAAGATCTACTATGTCGTGGCCTGGCGCTCGGGCAGGACAAACCTGCTCCAGACCAGCCTGACGCGCGCGATCTTTTTCAGCGCGCTGACAACGGCGACCGCGTTCGGCAGCCTCTGGCTGTCGAGCCATCCCGGCACGTCCAGCATGGGCAAGCTGCTCGCGCTGTCGCTGGTGACGACGCTCGCCGCCGTGCTGCTGTTTCAGCCCGCCCTAATGGGCAAACCCCGCAATCTCAGGGAGTAGGCAGATGTCGCCGACCTGGTCGGCGGCGCCCTTCTGACCGGGTTTGGCACTGCCGGCGGCCTTCGGGGCTGCGGGCGCGGGCTGCGCCGCCGTAGCGCCCGTCGTTCCCGGGGCTTTCGGCGCCGCGCCGGCGGGCTTCGGCGCGCCCTTGGCCATGGCGTTGGCGGAGCTCAAGGGAATCGGGGGGCTGACCCGGGTCCAGGTCTCGCCACCGCACAGGAACCCCATCACGCAGCCCTTGATCTCGAGCTGGTCGGTGCCAACCGGCGTGATGGTCGCGCTGTAGAGCTGGCCGTCCTTGGCGTTGTAGACCTGACCTTCCCACTGCTCGGCGCCGGGCTTTTTCTTCATGTCGATCAGGGTCGCCATGCCCAGCGTGGGCCGGGTCTTTTTCGACGCGTCCGGATTGTTCTCGTCGCGGCCGCCGGGCTGTTTTTCCCAGGAAACCGCGCCCCACATGCTGCCATTGCATTGGGCGACACGAATGTTGGCAACGCCGTCGGCAACCCGCCAGTCGCCGGTCGGATCGGCGGCGAGCGCCGGGGCCAGGCAGGTGTAACCGCCAGCCAGTATTAGTCCGGTGTAAACGGCTAAACGCATGATAGTTCCTTGGCAGTGCAACATGGTCTAAAGCTCTGCTTGCGAAGATGGTCCGAAAAAGGGCAAAAGGCCGCACAGACCGTTTTCAGCGACGTTCCGTTTTCAGTTGACGAGACGGCCCTCAACCGAAGTATGTAGCGGATGCACAGCCCAAATCCAGACATGTCTCAGCTGTTCGCGGACCGCCAGGCCCAGCGCAGCGCCCTGCATAATCGGCATCTGAACGAGCAGTTCGTTCGGGTTCTGAAGACCATCGGCTACGATGTCGGCTTCCAGAAGGGGCAGGGGCAGTACCTCTACGACCGCGACGGGGCGCGCTATCTCGACCTCTTGTCCGGTTTTGGCGTGTTTGCGATCGGGCGCAATCATCCTGTCATGCGTGAGGCGCTCAAGAGCGTGCTCGATGCCGACCTGCCGAACCTCGTCCAATTCGACGTCTCGGTGCTTGCCGGCGTGCTCGCTGAGCGGCTTTTGAAGTACGTCCCCTATCTCGACAAGGCGTTCTTCGCCAATTCCGGCGCCGAATGCGTCGAAGCCGCGATCAAGTTCGCCCGCGGCGCCACCGGCCGTCCGGGGATCGTCTATTGTGCCCACGGCTATCACGGCCTGACCTATGGCGCGCTGTCGCTGACCGGTGATTCGAACTTCCGCACCGGCTTCGAGCCGTTGCTGCCGGGCTGCACCTCGATCCCGTTCAACGATCTCGCCGCTCTTGAAAAGGCGCTGGCCTCGCGCGAGGTGGCGGCCTTCGTCGTCGAGCCGATCCAGGGCAAGGGCGTCAACATGCCCACCGACGAGTTCCTGCCGGGTGCGGCTGCGCTCTGCAAGAAATACGGGACGCTGTTCGTCGCCGACGAGATCCAGACCGGCATGGGCCGCACCGGCCGCTTCCTCGCGGTCGAGCACTGGAACGTCGAGCCCGACATGGTGCTGCTCTCGAAGTCGCTGTCCGGCGGCCACGTGCCGGTCGGCGCGGTGCTGACGCGCAAGAGCATCTTCGACAAGATCTTCAACCAGATGGACCGTGCAGTCGTGCACGGCTCAACTTTCTCCAAGAACGACCTGGCGATGGCTGCGGGCATCGCCACGCTTGACATCATGGAGTCCGAGAAGCTGATCGAGTCCGCCGCCAAGCGCGGTGCCGAGCTGCGCCTCGCGCTCACGCGCATGGTGCCCGGCTACGAGCTGTTGAAGGAAGTCCGCGGCAAGGGCCTGATGATCGGCGTCGAGTTCGGCCCGCCCAAATCGCTGCGGCTGCGGGCGTCCTGGAACGTGCTGGAGGCGGCCAATAAGGGCCTGTTCTGCCAGCTCATCACCGTGCCGCTGTTCAAGGACCACAAGATCCTCACGCAGGTCGCCGGCCATGGCAGCCACACCATCAAGCTTCTGCCGCCGCTCACCATCACCGAGGAAGATTGCGGCTGGATCGAGCGCGCTTTCGACGACGTCATCGCCGGCAGCCACAAGGTCCCCGGCGCGATCTGGTCGCTCGGCAAGACGCTGGTCGACAACGCGGTGCGGCGGTCGGCGTAAGGCCGAGGCGCTCAGGCGGCTTCAATCTTGTTCGCCACTTCGATGTGATCGAGGGCCGCGGGAGGTGCCCGCCTCAATGGGCAAACACCGTATTGAAGAGCGCCAGGACGTTGCCGTCCTTCTCGACCGCAAGAATGGCGCGGCGTTGCGTCGCGTAGACGATCGGGATGTCCATCCAGGCTCTACTTCGGATCAGAAGCGAATTGTTTGCCGCGTCCTGCGGCACAGCGGACAGGCCGATCAGGAAATGCGTGTCGTCGACCTTCACCGACAGCGCGGCAATGGGCGCTCCCTTGGCCTGCTCGTTGGCCTTCATCAGGAGGCCCATGACCTGTTTGATCCTGCCGGCGGCGAAGTCCGGGGCGAAATCGATCTGCACCGTGTGGGTGGCTGGCAGTGCGGGGTCGAAATTGCGCCGGATGGAGAGCGTCATCTGCAGGTTCCGCGAAGGCACCTCGACATTCCCGCGTATCGTAACATCGCCTGATGGTGCGGAGGCATCGGTCGTCGGTTCTATCCGCCAAGTGATCTTTCCTTCTGCGCGATCACCCTTCGGGTTGCTCACGTCTTCCTCGTAGAGGACGGCCCGCATCGTGGTGGCGAGTCCGTCGCGGGCTGCTGCCGGCCCGTAAGCGGCGATCGTCCAGGCAAGCGTTGCGGCAAGAACGAGAGGGCGCATCATGGTGCTTGAATTAGCAGCGCTCTCCCGAGCTCGCAATCAAAAGTTGTGAGTCTGACTTGCGGGATGCGCCGCTATCCCTCCGCATTCGCCTTCATCGCCGCCTCGAACTTGTCGACGAACTCGGCGAGCTCGTCTGCGCCGAGATCGCTGACGGCCCAGAAGTTCAGGCCGCGATTGCCCCAGCGCCGGCAGTTGAAGCCCTGCATGGTTTCGGTCTTGGGCGCCCGGTATTCCGCGTTCGATGTCTGCGACACGAACAGATTGACCACGTGCTGCCGGCGCTTGTAGACGACCGCGCCGATGGCACGGGCGTCGATATAGTCGAGCCTGCCGCCGACCAGCGTAAAACCTTGCGCGGTGAGGTCGATCACGGGCGGGGCGACGTCGAGCTTGCCGTTGAACCACGGCTTGACCGTGTGCTGGTCGGTGGAGACCACGTCAATGAGGTGGCCGGCCTGGAGCGAGCGCAGATGCGCGGAGACGACCTCCGACAGGATGCGCTGCTGGTCGTCCTGGCGCAGCACCAATGCGACGACGCCGGAGGCGGCGAGCGCGGAGACTGCCGAGCCCATCGCAAAGCCGCGCAGCACGGAGCGGCGGCTCGGCTGTTGACGCTGCGGCTGCGGCAGCGAAGCCTCGATACGCGCACGCAGGCTCGCCGGTGCGGTGTAGCGCAAATCGGCATCCGCAAGCACGCGCTGCATGTCGCGTTGGGCCGAAAACTCCGCAGCGCAGGCCGGGCAGCTGGCGATATGGGCTTCGACCTCGCGCGCGTGGCCGGCATCGAGCTCATTGTCGAGCAGCGCGTGAAGCAGGATTCTTGCTTCGTCGCAGGTCATCTTGCTTGCTCCTCATCCGCCGTCCAGGCCGCGCGCAGCATGGCGCGGGCGCGGGCGAGGCGGGACATCACGGTGCCGACGGGTGCACCGACGGCCTCTGCGATTTCACGATAAGACAGGTTGTTGATCTCCCGCAGCACGAATGTTTCCTTGAACGGTTCGGCGAGCGCGTCGATCAGCTTGCGGATCGCGCCCGCATCGCGGCTGCGCAGCACTTCGGTTTCCGGGCTTGCCTCGGTCTCTTGCCAGATCGGCGTCTGCTCGGCAGCGCCGGGGGTATCCTCGATCGCGCTGTGCCTGTGTGCGCGGCGTGCATATTCGGCATTGCAGACGTTACGCAGGATCGCGAACAGCCAGGGCTTCATCGCCGGCCCGCGATAGCTATCGAAATGCTTCAGAGCGCGCAGATAGCACTCCTGCACCGCGTCCTCGGCATCGGAGGCGTCACGCAAGAGATAGCGCGCGAGCGTGTAGACGTCGTCGAGATAGGGCAGCGCCGCCTCGCGGAAGCGTTGCGCCTTCTGCAAATCGTCGTTAGCGGGCATCGCTCCTCGCTTTGCCTCTTGTTCTGCGCGTTGAGTCGTGTCGTCGCTGTTCGTCTCGTCCCTGCTCGTTTTGTCTCTGTGTGTGACCGAAGGCACACGAGCCCGGCCGGCGTGGGACCACCGGCCGGGCAAGACGTTGATGCCTTGGTTCGAGATGTTACTCAACCTTGATCATCCCCGTCATGTGCGGGTGCAGAGAACAAAAATATTTGTAGTCGCCCGCATTGGTGAAGGTGAACGAGAACTTGTCGTCAGTGTCCAGGGTCTTGGACCTGAATTTGCCGGCCGACACCACGGTGTGCGGGATGTCGTCCCGGTTGGTCCAGGTCACGGTGGTGCCGACCTTGATCTTGAGCTCGGCCGGCTGGAAGACGAAATTGTCGATATGCACCTCCGTGTCGTCGGCACGGGCGGTTGTGGCGGGCAACAGCATGGCCGCGGCCAAAGCGACACCGAAGTCGCGGCGATTGAGTGTCTTCATTGTCAGCTTCCGTTAGCCCTGCATCAACCCTGGAGCGGCGTGTCGATGATCGCGAGCCGCTGCTCGTTCTGCTTGAAGTTGATGCTGGCAACGCCGAGCATCGCGCGGAGCTTTGTGTCCTCGACCTTCATCGGTCCGGGCGAGGGGGCAGCCCCGGGTGCCGGCTGCGGGAAGGCGGTGGAGCGGGCGGTGTGGAAGGTGACGTTGCCCTCCACCTTCTGCATCACCTGGTGAATATGCCCGTTCAGCACGGTGACCGAACCGAAGCCTTTCACGTGTTCCAGCGCGCGGGCGCCGTCCTCGGTGCCCCAGCCCCATTCGGGGTAGACCGTCCAGAGCGGGATGTGGGCGAACAGCACGATCGGCGTCGATTTCGACTTGCCGCGCAGATCGTCCTCGAGCCAGGCGAGCTGCTCGGCGCCGAGATTGCCGAGGCCTCCGGCCTTGAGGTCGACGACATTGACGAGGCCGATGAAGTGCACGCCGCCAGCGTCGAACGAATACCAGCCTGCGCCCTTTGTGCCGCGGCCGTAGCGCTCGCGATAGAATTTCACCTCCTCGTCGAGGAAGTCATGCTCGCCGGGCACGTAATGCACGTCGAGCTTGCTCTGCGAGATGATGCGATCGGCATTGTCGAATTCGGCGGCCTTCGACAGATGCGTGATGTCGCCAGTGTGGATCATGAACGACGGCTTGACCGGCATCGCGTTGATCTTGTTGATGGCTTCCTCGAGCGTGCCGAGCGCGTTGGGATTGGCCGGCTTGTCGAAGCCGACATGGCTGTCGCTGATCTGGAGGAAGGTCATTCCGGGCGCGGCCGCGGTCGCAGCTTGCGCGGAATCGATGATGCCGAGCGAGCGCGGCACGCCACCGGTGATGGTCCAAAGCACCCCGGTGCCGGCCCAGGTCATGCATTCAAGCACCTTGCGGCGGCTTAAGCCGTCCTCGCCGTGATCGTGTCCGCTCATCGCGCAGCTCCACTTCGCCCGGAATTGGGCTTCGGGGAGGTGATTGGGGGAGCGGGGGTCTTATTCCCGGACGCGATGACGTTTTCGTGAGGTGGTGGGACGCGTAGCCCGTATGGAGCGCAGCGGAATACGGGTCCAGACTTACGATACTCCCCGGATTTCGCTACGCCCCATCGGGGCTACGCATTCACTTCGCATCCTCCAAAATCATCGTCGCGCCTTTTTCGGCGATCATCGCGGTCGGCGTGTTGGTGTTGCCCGACGTGATGGTCGGCATGATCGAGGCATCGACAATGCGAAGGCCGCCGAGACCGTAGAAGCGCAGGCGTTCGTCGACCACCGCCATCGGATCGCTCACCGCGCCCATCTTCGCGGTGCCGACGGGATGGAAGATGGTGGTGCCGATGTCGCCGGCGGCCTTGGCGAGCGAGGCATCGTCGTCGCCGACGGCGGGGCCGGGCAGATATTCGCTCGGGCGATATTTTGCCAGCGCCTTCTGCTGCATCAGGCGGCGGGTGGTGCGGATGGCATCGGCGCCGACCTGGCGGTCGTCATCCGTTGAAAGATAATTCGGCGCGATGATGGGCTTCTCGTCCGGCGCCGCCGAACGCAGACGTAAGGTGCCGCGCGATGTCGGCTGGAGATTGCAGGCGCTCACCGTGATCGCGGGGAAGCGGTGCAGAGGATCGCCGAACTTGTCGAGCGACAGCGGCTGGACGTGGAACTGGATGTTGGCGCGTGCGCGCGTCGCATCGGAGCGGGTGAAGATGCCGAGCTGCGACGGCGCCATGGTCAACGGCCCGCGGCGACGGAACGCGTAATCGAGCCCCATCAGGCCGCGGCGGAGCAGATTGTAATAAGTCTCGTTCAGTGTGCGCACGCCCTCGACCTTGTAGATCGCGCGCTGCTGGAGATGATCCTGTAAATTACGGCCGACGCCGGGCTTGTCCATCACGATATCGATGCCGAGCGGCGACAGCCAGTCGGCCGGCCCGAGGCCGGAGCGATGCAGCACCTGCACTGAGCCGATCGCGCCTGCCGAGAGGATCACCTCGCGCCTCGCACGCGCCTCGACGATCTCGCCATTCTGGATGAAGCGCACGCCGACGGCGCGGCCCTGTTCGACGATCAGCCGATCAACCAGCACATGCTTTTCGAGCCGCAGATTGGGCCGGTTCAGGACCGGCTTGAGGAAGCCGCGCGCCGACGACCAGCGCCGGCCGCGCTTCTGATTGACGTGGAAATAGCTGGTGCCTTCGTTGTCGCCGGTATTGAAATCCGGGATGCGCTTGATGCCCATCTCCTCGGCCGCGTCGCCCACGGCATCGAGGATGTCCCAGGACAGCCGCGGCGCCTCGATGCGCCAGCCGCCGCCGGCGCCGTGGTGCTCGCTCGCGCCGAGGAAGTGATCCTCGAGCCGTTTGAACAGCGGCAGCACGTCGTCATAACCCCAGCCGGTCATGCCGAGCTGGCGCCAGTGATCGTAATCGGCGGCCTGCCCGCGCATCGAGATCATGGCGTTGATCGCCGAAGAGCCGCCGATCACCTTGCCACGAGGATAGGCGAGCGAGCGGCCGTTCAGGCCGGGCTCGGCCTCGGTCCTGAACATCCAGTCCGAGCGCGGATTGCCGATGGCGAAGAGATAGCCGACGGGAATGTGGAACCAGATCCAGTTGTCGTCGCCGCCGGCTTCGAGGACGAGGACGCGATTGCTGGAAACGGCCGACAGCCGGTTGGCGACGATGCAGCCCGCCGTGCCGGCCCCAACGACAATGTAGTCAAACTCACCTTCGAGCCGCCTTGGCATTCTTCTTCCACCCAACAGGAATCGTGCCCTGGCTTGTCCCAGGCATCCACGAGCTTTCCGTTCTAATAGTCAGACGTGGATGGCCGGGACAAGTCCGGCCATGCCTGTGAGTCAGGGCTACACCCCGATCCGCGCCAGTTGGGTGGACTGGTGCTTGCATGGTAGACAGGCCTGCATTTTCAACAAAGCTTGAGACCCTCCATGCCCATCGTGAACCGCGTCGCCGACCTTCAACCCGATATTCAGGCCTGGCGCCGGGACATCCACCAGCATCCGGAGCTGCTCTATGACGTCCACCGCACTGCAGCATTCGTCGCGGACCGCCTGCGCGAGTTCGGCTGCGATGAGGTCGTGACGGGCATCGGCCAGACCGGCGTGGTCGGCGTGATCAAGGGCAGCAAGCCGGCCGGCGAGGGCCTCAAGGCCATCGGCCTACGCGCCGATATGGATGCGCTCCCGGTCGAGGAGCAGACCAACCTGCCTTATGCTTCGAAGACTCCCGGCAAGATGCACGCCTGCGGCCATGACGGCCACACCGCGATGCTGCTCGGTGCTGCGCGTTATCTCGCCGAGACCCGCAACTTCGCCGGCGATGCGGTGGTGATCTTCCAGCCGGCCGAGGAGGGCGGCGCGGGTGGAGCGGCCATGGTCAAGGACGGCCTGATGGAGCGCTTCGGCATCGAGCAAGTCTATGGCATGCACAACGGTCCGGGCATTCCGGTGGGCTCGTTCGCGATCCGGCCGGGTCCGATCATGGCGGCGACCGACGAGGTCGATATCATGATCGAGGGTCTCGGCGGCCACGCCGCGCGGCCGCACAAATGTGTCGATTCCGTTCTGGTCGGCGCGCAAGTCATCACGGCGCTGCAGTCGATCGTCGCGCGCAGCGTCGATCCGCTGGAATCGGCCGTGATCTCGATCTGCGAGTTCCACGCGGGCAATGCCCGCAACGTGATTCCACAAACCGCGACACTGAGGGGCACCATCCGCACGCTGTCGCCGGAGGTGCGCAAGCTGGTCGAGAAGCGCGTACGCGAGGTCGTCGCGGGCGTGGCGCAGATCACCGGCGCCAAGATCGACCTGCGCTACCAGCGCAATTATCCGGTAGTGGTCAATCACGCCGCGGAGACCGAGGTGGCGAAGCGCATTGCCAAGCAAGTTGCGGGCGAAGCCAATGTGCTCGAGATGCCGCCGCTGATGGGCGGCGAGGATTTCGCCTATATGCTGGAAGCGCGCCCCGGCGCCTTCATCTTCTGCGGCAACGGCGACAGCGCCGGCCTGCATCACCCCGCCTACAATTTCGACGACGAGGCGATCGTCTTCGGCACGTCGTACTGGGTCAAGCTGGTGGAGGGCCAACTCGCGGCGTGAGGTCATTCCCGTCCATCCCTTCGTTGCCCGGGCTTGCCCCGGGCATTTTTCTTGATCCGTCACATCCATTTCAATTTTGACACTGTCAAGATTTGGCTTGACGATGCCCCTGTCCGACCCTTAGATATCTTTACGTTGTAAAGATCTCCTTCTGGTGGGCCTGTCGAAATTGCCAGCGCTCTTGCCTGCTCCACCGAGGGAGGTGTCAGTCAGGATCCAGGAAAGCCATGCCCGTCGTGAACCGCGTCGTCGACTTTCGACCCGACATCCAGACCTGGCGGCGGGACATTCACCAGCATCCGGAGCTGCTGTACGACGTTCACCGGACCGCAGCCTTCGTGGCGGAATGCCTGCGCGACTTCCGCTGCGACGAGGTCGTGACCGGCATCGGCCAGACCGGCGTCGTCGGCGTGATCAAGGGCAAGCGGCCGGCGAGCGCCGATATCAAGGTGATCGGTCTGCGCGCCGACATGGACGCGCTGCCGATCCAGGAGCAGACCAGCCTGCCTTACGCCTCGAAGATTCCGGGCAAGATGCACGCCTGCGGCCACGACGGCCACACCGCGATGCTGCTGGGTGCAGCCCGTTACCTGGCCGAGACCCGCAACTTCGCCGGCGATGCGATCGTGATCTTTCAGCCCGCCGAGGAGGGCGGTGCCGGCGGCGCGGCCATGGTCAAGGATGGACTCATGGAGCGTTTCGCCATCGATCAGGTCTACGGCATGCACAACGCCCCCGGCATTCCGATCGGGGCGTTCGCGATCCGGCAGGGCCCGATCATGGCGGCGACCGATGCGGTCGACATTAGGATCGAGGGCCTCGGCGGCCACGCGGCGCGTCCGCACAATTGCGTCGATCCCGTTCTGGTCGGCGCGCAGGTGATCACGGCCCTGCAGTCGATCGTCGCGCGCAGCGTCGATCCGTTGGACGCGGCCGTCATCTCGATCTGCGAATTTCACGCCGGCAACACCCGCAACGTCATTCCGCAAACGGCGGAGTTGAAAGGCACGATCCGCCTGCTGACCGCGGAGGCGCGCAAGCTCGTGGAGAAGCGCGTGCGCGAAATCGTGGCCGGCGTGGCCCAGATCAGTGGCGCCAAGATCGACCTGCGCTACAACAACAGTTATCCCGTGACCAACAACCACGCGGCACCGACCGAGGTGGCGCGTCGGATCGCCAAACAGGTCGTCGGAGACGCCAAAGTGTACGAGATGCCGCCGCAAATGGCCGGCGAGGACTTCGCCTACATGCTGGAAGCGCGGCCCGGCGCCCTTATCTTCTGCGGCAATGGCGACAGCGCCGGCCTGCATCACCCCGCCTATGATTTCAACGACGAGGCGATCGTTTACGGTACGTCGTACTGGGTCAAGCTGGTCGAGGAAGCGCTCGCGGCATCGTAAGACTCTTACTTCACCTCGCCCGGCTTGCTGGGAGAGGTCGGAATTCAAGCGCAGCTTGAATTCCGGGTGAGGGGACTCTCCGCGAGTCCGTCTCTCACCGTGATCGCGGAAGCGGCCCCTCACCCGAACCCTCTCCCCGTAAGAACGGGGAGAGGGAGTGGAGAGATCTTTCAGAAGATCCGCGAGAAGATCACGTACAGTGTGCCCGACAGCAGGATGGCGACCGGCAGGGTCAGCACCCAGGCCATCACCATGTTCCTGATGGTGGCGACCTGGAGACCCGAACCGTTCGCGGCCATGGTGCCGGCGACGCCGGACGACAGCACGTGGGTGGTCGAGACCGGCAGGCCGAACACGTCGGCGGCGCCGATCGTGGCCGCGGCGACGAGCTCGGCGGAAGCGCCCTGCGCGTAGGTCAGGTGGGTCTTGCCGATCTTCTCACCGACGGTCACGACGATGCGCTTCCAGCCGATCATGGTGCCGAGGCCGAGCGCGATTGCGACCGCAACCTTCACCCAGGTCGGGATGAACTTGGTCGCGCTGTCGAGCCCGCCCTTGTAGGCGTTCAAGGTCGCGACCTCTTCCTTGCTAAGGTCGTTTTCCTTGTCCTTCATCAGGAAGCGGATCGCTTCCGAGGTCAGGTACATGTCGTTGCGGGTGTTGCCGACGACTTCCGCCGGCACCTTGTTCAGCGAACCGTATTTCGCGACCTGCTCGCCGACATCCTTCACCAGCACTGCCAGCGAAGGATAGGTGCCTTCGCTGATGTGATGGGAGGTGACGTACTGCGTCACCGCGGGACGGGGATCGCCAATGATCGCATGGCCGGCGCCCTTGGCCGCAACCACCTTGGAGGCGGCTTCCGAAATCTTCGCGAACTGGGCGACCTGCGACTCCGGCAATGCGCGATTGAGCGCATAGGCCGTGGGCACAGTGCCGATCAGGATCAGCATGATCAGGCCCATGCCTTTCTGGCCGTCGTTCGAACCATGGGCGAAGCTGACGCCGGTGCAGGTCAGGATCAGCAGGCCGCGAATCCAGATCGGCGGGGCTTTGTTACCCTCAGGAGCGGCATAGAGCGCCGGGTTCTTGATCATCAGCTTGAGCAGCAGCAGCAGGCCGGCGGCGCAGACGAAGCCGACCAGCGGCGACAGCAGGAGCGCATAGCCGATCTCCGTGGCCTTGCCCCAGTCCACGCCCGAGGTGCCGTCGCGGCCGCGCATCAGCGCGTTCGCAACGCCGACGCCGATGATCGAGCCGATCAGCGTGTGCGAGGAGGAGGCCGGCAGGCCGAAATACCAGGTGCCGAGGTTCCAAAGGATCGCGGCGATCAGCAGCGCGAACACCATCGCGAAACCGGCGCTGGAGCCGACCTGCAGGATCAGCTCGACCGGCAGCAGCGAAACGATGCCGAAGGCGACGGCGCCGGACGAGAGCAGCACGCCGAGGAAGTTGAAGAAGCCCGACCACATCACCGCGACTTCGGCCGGCAGCGAGTGGGTGTAGATCACGGTCGCTACCGCGTTGGCGGTGTCGTGGAAACCGTTGACGAATTCGAAGCCGAGCGCGATCAGGAGCGCAACGATAAGGAGGATATAAGGCAGGTAGCTCGTGACCCTGGTGCCGGTCGCATCGACATCGGAATAGATGCTGTAGGCCACGTAGAGCAGGCCCGCGGCGAGGATGCCGAAGAACAGGATCAGTGTCAGCGGATTGAAGCCCTTGTCGAGATTTGGCCGCGAGGCCGGCTGGATCGGCGCGGGATCGGCTACCGCGCGGTCGAATGCAACATCGGTCATGTCTGGACGCCCCTTAACTTTCTGTAAGGGCTATTGTCCCCGATGGATTTGAAGGCTGGATGACAGGCGGCGCCTGAAAGCCGTTTTCCCGCCAGTATTCAGGCGGCGCGCGCGGCTTTCTTCTGCAACCCGGCGGCGATCTTCAAATCTTCGACAAAGCGCTGATATTCCAGCGCTTTGGCCTCCGGATCGGGCAACCGCAGCAGATAGGACGGGTGCACCGTCACCAGCGCCTTGCGGCCGTCGGGCAGGTCTATGAGCCGGCCGCGGTTCTTTCCGATCGGGGTGATCTTGCCGAACACGCTCTGCGCGGCTGTCGCGCCCATCGCGACGATGAGATCGGGCTGGATAATGGAGACCTCCCGCTCATACCACTGTCGGCAGGCCTTTATCTCCGGCGTATTCGGCTTCTGATGCAGGCGGATTTTGCCGCGCGGCACGAATTTGAAGTGCTTCACCGCGTTGGTGACATAGACCTTCTTGCGGTCGACGCCGGCTTCCTGCAGCGCCCGGTCGAGCATCTGGCCGGCCGGACCGACGAAGGGATGGCCGGCGAGGTCTTCCTTGTCGCCGGGCTGTTCGCCGACCAGCATGATATTGGCGGACTTCGGGCCTTCGCCGAATACGGTCTGGGTCGCGTCCTTGTACAGATGGCAGGCGCGGCAATGGGCGGCCTCCTCGCGGAGCGCATCGAGGTCGTCGGCTGCGGTCTTGCGTTTCATCGGAGCCTCCGGCCGCCTTTGAGGCTTGTGCGGATCGGTTGCGGCATTGGCGATCATGGCGCCGGTCATGCGCTCGGCGTCCTCGATCAAGGGCTTAATGATCGAAGCCTCGGGCAGGTTCCTCCAATATTTCTTCGGCATCTCCGTTTGCATCGCCTTCACCTTCAGGCGGGCCGGATTGAAGGTGCTGGCGTAGTAACGCCGCCAGGTTTCCTCCAGCCGGTCTTCGCCCGGCGCCTCGCTCTTGTCGACGCCAGACGTGAACGAGAGCGCGTGGCCGTCCCAATGCGCGCAGAGGTCCGGCGTCAGGATCGACCAGGGCATGTCGGCAAAGCGCTTGGCGAAGAACGGCGCGGCGAGCTCGACGATATGATGCTCGGGCTCGAACCAGGCGACGTAGTGTGCTTCGCGTTCCCTGCCGATCTCGCGGAAGCGCACGAAAGCATGCATCTTGTGCTCGTCGCGGTAGACCGTCTTTGCCATGGCCGTGACTTGCGCAACATCGGGATCGGTCGCGACCTCTATGAGGTCGTGATTGTCCTTCAGCCGAAACAGCAGGCGATAGAGGACCGCGAAACGCTCGGGATCGCGATGCAGGATCGCGGCCTTGGCGAGCTCGACGAATCTTGCAGGCACGTTGAAGGTGCCATCGCCACCCGCCGGCAGCGGTGCCGGCGACAGTGGCGCGAACAGTTCCGCTTCGCCGCCCTGTACGGCCCAGGTGATGTCGGCCGGATTCACCTGGTGAAGCACGAGGCTACGCGCGGCTTTACGCCAGCCATCGAAATCGGTTTCGTTCTCGAGGGTGATGTACTGCATCAGAAGCCAAATCCCAGTTGTGTTGCCTTCGGCTTGAACCGTTCGATCAGCCGTGCCTCGTCGAGGCGATGCGGCGTGGGCCGGTGATCGCTGAGGACGATGAACGGCAGCGCCTTGTTGCGGGGCACATGCAGCCGCGCGAGATCGGCGACGCGGATGGTGGTCGTGCGGCGCGCCGCGATGATGCGCTCGACCGCCTTGGTGCCGAAGCCTGGCACGCGCAACAATTCCTCGCGGCTGGCGCGGTTGACGTCGAGCGGGAAACGGTCGCGGTGGCGTAATGCCCAGGCGAGTTTTGGATCGATGTCGAGCGGCAGCATCGCACTGTCGTCGACGATCTCGCCGACGTCGAAGCCGTAGAACCGCATCAGCCAGTCGGCCTGGTAGAGACGGTGCTCGCGCAGCAAGGGCGGCGCGCGCAGAGGTAGCGCGCGGCTGGCATCGGGGATCGGGCTGAATGCGGAATAATAGACGCGCCTCAGCCGGTATGAACCGTAGAGATTGGCGCTGGTGTGGAGGATGGTGTGGTCGGAGGCTGCGTCGGCGCCGACGATCATCTGCGTGCTCTGGCCGGCCGGCGCAAAGCGCTGCGGCTTGGCTTTCGTCTTCGCGCTGCGGCTTTCCTCGGCCTCGTCCAGCTTCAGCCGCAGCCGGCCCATGGTGCGGCGGATCGCGCGCACGTCTTTCTCGGGCGCGAATTGCTGCAGGCTCGTCTCCTGCGGCATCTCGATGTTGATGGAGAGACGGTCGGCATATTTGCCGGCCTCGGAGATCAATGCATCGTCGGCCTCGGGAATAGTCTTGAGATGGATGTAGCCACGGAAGTGATGCTCCTCGCGCAGTTTTCGCGCGACGCTCACCACCTGCTCCATGGTGTAGTCGGGGTTACGGATGATCCCGGAGGAGAGAAACAGTCCTTCGATGTAATTGCGCCGGTAGAAGTCGAGCGTCAGCTTGATCACTTCGTCGATGGTGAAGCGGGCACGTGGCACGTTGGAGGAGGCGCGGTTGACGCAATAGAGGCAGTCGTAATTGCAGGCGTTGGTCAGCAGCACCTTGAGCAGCGAGATACAGCGGCCGTCCGGCGCGTAGGAATGGCAGATACCCATGCCGGGCGCGGTCGAGCCCATGCCCTTGCCGTCGCTGGAATCCCGCCTCTCGGTGCCGCTGGAGGCGCAGGACGCGTCGTACTTGGCGGCGTCCGCCAGGATTTCCAGCTTGCGTTGCACGTCCATATTGGAATCCCTTTGATTCAGCTCACGAATCCCAAGGCCCGCCAATTCGATTGACTCCCGGGGCGTCGTTAGCTTTATATTAGAACATATCATGAACAAATGAGCTAGCCGCTGGTTCTCTTTTTGAGAGCCACCGGCAATCAACCCTTGAGGAGCGGCGTATATGAGCGGCGCACGAACAAGCGCGCTTGCAGCCTTGCGCGGCCAGATCGAGCGCATCGAGACGGCGGAGGTCGTGCATCATCGCGACCGTGTCGCGCTCGGCCACCGCGAGGCCGACAGCGCGCTAAAGGGCGGGCTCGCGCGCGCGGCAATCCACGAGGTGTTTTGCGAGGGACGTCAGGGCGCGACCGCGACCGGCTTTGTCACGGGACTTGCGGGGCGCGTGACGGCACGCAAGCCGCTGCTGTGGGTGCGGCAGGATTTTTCGGAAATTGAAACCGGCGCGCTGTCGATGAGCGGGCTCGCCGAGATCGGTCTCGATCCGCGTCGCATGGTGATGGTGCGCGCTGCCGACGTGGAGAGCGCGCTGCGCACGTCGGCTGATGCACTCGCCTGCGACGCGCTGGGCGCCGTCGTGCTCGAGCTCTGGGGCGAGACGAGGCAGTTCGATCTCGTAGCGAGCCGCAAGCTGACATTGGCTGCGCAGTCTTCCGGTGTCACCGGCTTGCTGCTGCGGATGGCCGCGCAACCTTTGCCCTCGACCGCCGAGACCAGGTGGATGCTGCGCGCGGCGCATTCGCCGCCGGGCACGATGTGGAGTGCCTGGGGTGCGCCGCGCTTCGATGCCGAGCTCCTGCGCAATCGTCATGGCCCGTGTGGCCGGTGGATCATGGAATGGAAATGTGATGAGTGCCAGTTCTCTGAATCGTCGGCGTATCCTCAGCCTGTGGCTGCCGCGCCTGCCCATCGACCGGATCCAGCGGTTCTTCGACGGCGTCGGGCTGGGTAGAACCAATGATCCGAGCATTGTCGTCATCAAGGACAGCAACGCGCTGGTGATCCATGCGCTGGACGAGGCGGCCGAGCGCCTCGGTCTGCATATCGGCCAGCCGCTGGCCAATGCCCGGGCGATGTGTCCTGATTTAAAGGTGTTCGACGCCGATGCCGTGGCCGATGCCAAGACGATCGGCGACATCGCCGACTGGTGCGACCGCTTCACGCCGCTGGTGGCGCTCGATCCGCCGCACGGGCTGTTCCTCGACATCACCGGCTGCGCGCATCTGTTCGGCGGCGAGGCTGCGCTGTTGCAAACCCTTGTCCGTGCCCTCGATCGCCAGGGCTTTGCCGTCAGCGCGGCGGTCGCCGGCACCTCGGTCTGCGCGCGCACGCTGACGCGGCAGGCATCCGGTAGCATCGTTGCCGATGACGGGGAGGCGGCGGCAATCAGCCGGTTTCCGGTGTCCGCGCTTGGTGCGGGTGAGGCCATCACCACCGGCCTGCGCCGCGCCGGCTTGAAGACCATCGGGGATGTGGCCTCGCGAACGCCGAGCGAAATCACGGCGCGGTTTGGTGCACGATTCTCCACACTGCTCGCGCATGCGCTGGGGCAGGGCGATGCGCCGATCAATCCACGAAAGCCGCTGCCCGATTACATCGTGGAGAAACGCTTTGCCGAGCCGATCGCGACCGACACCATGATCGCGATGACGCTGTCGCGCCTGGCGGACACGTTGATCGCGTCGATGGAGAAGCAGGGCAAGGGCGCGCGCCGGCTTGAGGCCACCTTCTTCCGTACCGACGGCGCAGTGCGTGCGATCATGGTCGAGACCGGACGTCCCGTGACGCGGAGCGCGGTCGTCGACCGGCTGTTCCGCGAGCGTCTCGATGCACTCGCCGATCCGCTCGATCCCGGCTTCGGCTTCGACATGGTGCGGCTGTCGGCAAGCCGCACCGAGATCGTGGTGCAGGAGCAGCGCGATCTCGATGCCCATGTCCACGACAATGACGAGCTTGCTGCGCTGATCGACCGCATCGCCGCGCGTATCGGCGGAAAGCGCGTCGTCGTGCACCTGCCTGAGGATACCCATATCCCCGAATGTGCGGTGCTGGCGGCGCCTGCCCAGCATCATCTCGCCGTGGCCATGCAGGCCGAATGGCCCGCGCGCACTGAAAGTGAGCCGCCGCTGCGTCCGTTGCGGCTGTTCGACAAGCCTGAGCCGATCAATGTGCCGTTCGCGACCGTGCCCGACGGCCCGCCGCATCAATTCACCTGGCGCCGCGCGCAGCATGCGGTGGTGCGGGTGGAAGGCCCCGAGCGCATCGCCATGGAATGGTGGCGGCAGGACGGCAAGCAACTGACGCGGGATTATTTCCGTATCGAGGATGCCGAAGGCCTGCGCTTCTGGATCTTTCGCGATGGTCTTTACGAGGGGGAGTGCTTCGACGGCGACGGCAAGCCCGTTCCTCCCGGTTGGTATGTGCACGGTCTCTTCGCATGACTACGCCAGCTTATGCCGAGATCGGCATCACCACGAATTTTTCCTTCCTGCGCGGCGGCTCGGATCCGCGCGCCTATGTGCATCAGGCCAGCAAACTCGGCATTCCCGTGATCGGCATCGCCGACCACAACACGCTCGCCGGCGTGGTGCGCGCCTACAAGGAGCTCGACAATGACGAGGTGCTGCACAAGCCAAAACTTCTGATCGGCGCGCGCATCGTCTTCATCGATGGTACGCCCGATATCCTGGTCTATCCGCGCGACCGCGCCGCCTATGGCCGGCTATGCCAGCTTCTCACCAGGGGCAAGCGCGGCGACGACATCACGCGGATCGCGAAGGGCGAGTGCCATCTCACCTTCGCCGATCTCCTTGCGTTTTCCGAAGGCCAGCTCCTGATCCTGACGCTGCCGCATCGCTTCGATACGGCGCAAGCGCAGGACATCCTCGCCAAGCTGAAGGCAAGTCGCGCCGAGGGCGTGTGGCTGGCGGCGAGCCTGGTCTATCGCGGCGACGATCGCCGTCGCCTCGCGCAGCTCGATGATCTCGCCTCAAAAGAAAAAGTGCCGCTGCTTGCGACCAACGAGGTGCTCTATCACCACCCCGCGCGCCGTCCCCTCCAGGACGTGCTGACCTGCATCCGGGAAAAAACCACGATCGAGGCGGTCGGCCGCAAGCTGGAAGCCAATGCGGAACGATTTCTGAAGACGCCCAGGGAGATGGCGCGGCTATTCCGCGATTTCCCTGAGGCTATCGCAGAGACTATGCGCTTTGCGGACAAGGTCACCTTCTCGCTCGACCAGCTCAAATATCAGTATCCGGACGAGCCGGTGCCGCGGGGCAAGACCGCGCAAGGGCATCTCGAGGATCTGACCTGGGCCGGTGTCGACAAATATTTTGGCGGCAAGATCGACGACAAGCTGCGCGCCACCCTGAAGAAAGAACTCGCGCTGATCGCCGAACTGAAATACGCACATTACTTCCTCACCGTGCACGACATCGTGCATTACGCGCGCAGCCAGAACATTTTGTGCCAGGGGCGGGGATCGGCGGCGAATTCGGCGGTCTGTTACGTGCTCGGCATCACCTCGGTCGACCCGACCAAGGTCGATCTGCTGTTCGAGCGCTTCATCTCCAAGGAGCGGCTGGAGCCGCCTGACATCGACGTCGATTTCGAGCATTCGCGGCGCGAGGAGGTGATGCAATATGTCTATCGGCGTTACGGCCGCCATCGTGCCGCGATCATCGCCACCGTCATTCATTATCGCCCGCGCAGCGCCATCCGCGACGTCGGCAAGGCGCTGGGCCTGACCGAGGACGTCACCGCCGCCCTCGCCGACACCGTCTGGGGAAGCTGGGGCAAGGGCCTCAACGACATGCAGGTCAGGCAGGCCGGCCTCGATCCGCAAAATTCCATGATCAACCTCGCGGTCGAGCTCGCGACCGAGTTGATCGAATTCCCGCGTCATCTGTCCCAACATGTCGGCGGCTATGTGCTCACGCAAGACCGGCTCGACACCTATGTGCCGATCGGCAATGCGGCGATGGATGATCGCACCTTCATCGAATGGGACAAGGACGATGTCGACGCGCTCAGCATGATGAAGGTCGACGTGCTTGCGCTGGGCATGCTGACTTGCATCCGCAAGTGCTTTGATCTGATCGAGCAGCACAAGGGCGAACGCTGGATGCTGGCGAGCGTCCCGCAGGATGATTCCAAAGTCTACGACATGCTGTGCGATGGGGAGTCGCTCGGCGTATTCCAGGTCGAGAGCCGCGCCCAGATGAACATGCTGCCGCGCCTGAAGCCGCGGACCTTCTACGATCTCGTCATTGAGGTCGCGATCGTGCGGCCGGGACCGATCCAGGGCGACATGGTGCATCCGTATTTGCGGCGGCGGAACGGCCTGGAAAAAGTGAGTTATCCGTCGCCGTCACCGGATCATGGCGACAAGGACGAACTTTACAATGTGCTGCACAAAACATTGGGCGTGCCGCTGTTCCAGGAGCAAGCGATGCGCATCGCGATCGAGGCGGCAAAATTCACCTCCGAGGAAGCCAACGGTCTGCGCCGCTCCATGGCGACCTTCCGCAATGTCGGCACCATCGGCCAATACGAGGAGAAGCTGATCGGCAACATGGTCGCGCGCGGCTACGATCCGAACTTCGCCAGGAGCTGCTTCGACCAGATCAAGGGCTTTGGCTCCTACGGTTTTCCGGAGAGCCATGCCGCAAGCTTCGCGCAACTCGTCTACATATCTTCATGGTTGAAATATCATCATCCCGATGCCTTCTGCTGTGGTCTGCTGAACTCGCAGCCGATGGGCTTCTACGCGCCGGCGCAGATCGTCGGCGATGCCCGCAAGAACGGCGTCGAGGTGCGCGAGATCGATGTGTCCTACAGTTTTGCGCAGAGCACGCTGGAGCAGGGAAATGGCGGGTATTGCGCGGTACGTCTCGGCTTCCGCCAGATCGACGGTTTCCACTGGCTGGACGAGGATGAGGAAAGGCTGAAAAGAGCCGCATCCCGGAATGACCATGTGGAGAGAGCGCCCGACTGGGCCGACCGCATCGTCGCCGCCCGCAACCGCCGGCCCTTCACCTCGCTGGAAGACTTCGCCCGCGACACCGGACTGCCCAAGCGCGCGCTGATCCTGCTCGCCGATGCCGACGCCTTCCGCTCGCTCCGGCTCGACCGCCGCGAGGCGCTGTGGCAGGTGCGGCGCCTGCCCGACGATGTGCCGCTGCCGCTGTTCGAGGTGGCTACCGCGCGCGAGCAGCCGGACGAGCACGCCAGGCCGTTGCCGGTGATGCCGCGCGCCGAACAGGTGGTCGCGGACTACCAAACCATTCGCCTTTCGCTCAAAGGCCATCCGATGGAATTTTTGCGCGAGATGTTTACGCGCGAGCGCATCATCGCCTGCAAGGACATCAATCATGACAACGAGCGGCGCCGCGTTCGCTGTGCCGGCGTCGTTCTGGTACGACAGCGGCCGGGCAGCGCCAGCGGCGTCGTGTTCATGACACTGGAGGACGAAACCGGCATCGCCAATGTCGTGGTGTGGCCGAAGATCATGGAGCAGTACCGGAAAGAGGTAATGGGCGCGCGCCTCATCCTGGTCGAGGGCTACATCCAGAGCAGCCCAGAAAAGGTGACGCACCTTATCGCCCAGCGCATGATCGACCGTTCACACGACCTGATCGGGCTTGCCAACGATGCCTTGACCCGCAAGCATCCGGTGCCGGCAGGCGCCGATCTGATCGAACCGCTCAATGACGACCCCCGCGCCCACACGGATGCGCCCGCGCAAAAACTTCGCCACCCCCGCAACGTTCGCATCCTGCCGCCGTCGCGGGATTTCCATTGAAGAATGTAGAGCACTCTGCTGCCACGAGATTGTTGCGACGAGTGCGCGTCACACTCTCGGTGTCATACCCCGCGGAGGCGGGGTATCCAGTACGCCGCGGCTTCACGATTCAACTTCTGTCGCATCGGAATACTGGATCGCCCGGTCAAGCCGGGCGATGACAGCGTGGCCTCAAAAATTCACCCGGTTCGAGATCGCGCCGTCCACCACCAGATTGGAGCCCGTGGTGAACCCCGACACCGGGCTCGCCAGAAATACCGCCGCGCTCGCGATCTCCTGTGGCGTGGCCATGCGGCCGGTGGGGTTACGCTTCATCGCATCATTGTAACGCTCGGGCATGTTCTGCTCGATGGTATTCCAGACGCCGCCCTTGAAATAGACCGTGCCAGGCGAGACCACGTTAACGCGAATCTTCTTCTTCGCATATTGCCGCGCCAGTCCCTTGGCCATGTGGATCAATGCCGCCTTGATCGGGCCGTAGGAGCTCGCCGTGTCCGCTTGCGCCGCGGAGATCGATGAGATGATCACGAAGGCGGCGTCACCGCTGCTCGCACCGCTGGCCTCGAGGAACGGCCGCGCGGCGTCGAACGCATGCACGGCGCCGAGCAGGTCGAGCCGAAAATTCTGTTCCCACGACGCGGCATCATGGCCTTGCGCCATCGCGCCCGCGTTGGAGAACAGCATGTCGATGCCGCCAAGCTCCTTTGCCGCGCCCTCGATCCAGGATTTCAGTGCCGCGCCGTCGGTGACGTCGACCGGGCCGCCGGCCGCGCGGATCCCGCTGGCTTTCAATTCCGTAACGGTGGCGGCAACCTGATCGGCGTTGCGTGCACACACCGCGACATTGCTGCCCTCGCCGGCCAACGTCGCCGCAATCGCTCGCCCGATGCCGCGCGTGCCGCCGAGCACGACGGCGTTCTTGCCCTTGAGACCGAGATCCATTGTTGGTTTTCCTTGTTGTTGGTCGCGCGCTGTCGTCGCGAACAAAGCGGGTGCCTCTCCAACGTCGTGCTGGCGAAAGCCAGGACCCATTACCACAAACCTTCGTTGCTGTGCGATGTTGTGGCCAACGCGCATTTCAACAACATTCGACCGGGGTAATGGGTCCTGGCTTTCGCCAGGACGACATCCTGCGTGCGTTTGATTGCGTCGTTCAATCGATCACCCTCACTCCGGTGCCGCGCCCACCGGTGGGCCGCCGGGCGGGCGATGCAGGAATGTCAGTGAGACGTAGGCGCCGGCCCAGGAGCCGATCGCCGCGAAAGCCACATAGAACGCATTTTCGGTGTAGCTGATCACGGCGTAGGAGGAGAGCATGTACCAGACCGCGCTCCAGTTCGCCGCGGGCACGCGCTTGCGCGCGATCACCGCCGAGGTGAACATGACATAGACCGCGTCGGTGGCTGCCGTTGCGATGAACACGGCGCCTGCGGTGAGGGGATCGATGGCGGCCATTGCATGTCCTTGTGTGCTAATGCGATGATCGCAAACTAAGGGGAGAGAAGGGTCATGCAAAGCCCCACAGAGATTCTCAGTGGCATCTGGACCTCCGCCGGCGGTGACGCCGCCGCGCTCGCGCGCGTGCGGCTGACGGGCGAGGAGCCGCAAATCCCGTCCTCGTTTCGCGTCGCAATTGCCGGCCAAACGACGATCGCAGCCGCCGGCCTTGCTGCCGCCGAAATCTGGAGATTGCGCAGCGGCGAGGCGCAGGACGTTAGCGTCGACCTGCGCCATGCCGTCGCCGAATGCCGCTCCGAGCGCTACTTGCGCGTCGACGACAGGCCGCCGCCGCCGGCCTGGGACGCCATCGCCGGCGTCTACAGAACCGGCGACAACCGCTTCGTCCGCTGCCACACCAATTTTCCGCATCATCGCGACGCCGTCTGCAAGGTCCTCGGCTCCGAGCCCGAGCGCGAGAAGGTGCAGGCCGCATTGATGCAATGGAAAGGCGAAGATTTCGAGACCGCGGCCTACGCTGCGGGCGGCGTCGTTGCCCTGATGCGCTCCTACGACGAATGGTCGACGCTGCCGCAGGCCCGCGCGCTCGCTGAATTGCCGCTGGTTTCGATCGAGAAGATCGGCGAGGCCCCGCCAAAGCCGTGGCCGCAACGACCGCCAAAAGGCGATCGCCCGCTCGCAGGTCTGCGCGTGCTCGATCTCTCGCGCGTCATCGCGGGCCCCGTCGCCGGCCGCACGCTTGCCGCGCACGGCGCGGATGTGCTGCTCGTGTCAGGCCCCGCGCTGCCGGCCATTCCGTGGCTGACCATCGACACCGGCCGCGGCAAGCTCACAACCTTCATCGAGCTGAAGAGCGAGGCCGGCAGAGCGCAGATGCGCGCGCTGTTGAAGGACGCCGACATCTTCTCGCAAGGCTATCGGCCGCGCGCGCTCGCCGCTCTCGGCTTTACGCCGGAGGACGCGGCGAAAATCAATCCCGGCATCGTCTACGTGACGCTGTCGGCCTATGGCCATGCCGGTCCCTGGGCGGAACGGCGCGGCTTCGATTCGCTGGTGCAGACCACGATCGGCTTCAACCATGCCGAGGGACAGGCTGCCGGCATCGATGGACCGAAGGAATTGCCGGCGCAGATGCTCGACCACGCCACCGGCTATCTGATGGCGTTCGGCGCGATGATGGCCAAGGCCCGCCAGGTCCACGAAGGCGGCAGCTGGCACGTGCGCGTGTCGCTGGCGCAGACCGGGCGCTGGCTGTGGAATCTCGGACGGCTCGAAAATGGCCTGAACACCCCGGATATTACGGGCGAGGCCGTACATGCTGCATTCATCGAGAGCATGCCATCTGGCTTCGGCACGTTGAAGGCGGTGCGCCATTCAGCGCTGCTGTCGAAGACGCCGGCGCGATGGAGCCGTCCGGCGATGCCGCTCGGCAGTCATCCGGCAGAGTGGCCGGTGACAAGCTGACGTGAAGCAGACGTGTCGCAAATTTTTAACGCAAACCGAAAGGCGCCCGGCGTTTTTTAGGTTGTTTGAAATCACAATTCGGCACTATTAGCGCGATCGATGAAGCGGGCATCCGCCGGTATCATCGCAGACATGACCGGGCCCCATGGTAGTTGAAAATACCAAGCGATTGCAGGTGCTTACAAAACAACGGGTGATTACATCCGTAGTTTTACTAGCTCTTGCCGGTGCCGGGGCCTACGGCTTCCTCTATGCGGGAGCCAAGGAGAAGAGCCACTCCGAGATCTCCAGCCAGTCGCGCAGGAATGCGCAGAACTTCACGCCGACGCCGTCGGAATGGGCGACGCTGACGATCGAGCCGGTCAAGGCCAAGACCTTCCGCGCCGAGTATGTCACCGAGGGCAAGGTCGCAGTCGACGAGGACCGTTCGACGCCGGTGTTCTCGCCTTATGCGGGCCGGGTGACCAAGCTGCTCGCCAAGCCCGGCGAGGTGCTGAAGCAAGGTCAGCCGCTGTTCACAATCGAGGCCGCCGACACCGTGCAGGCCCAGAACGATTTCATTGCGGCGATGAGCTCGCAGAACAAGGCGAAGTCGGCGATCGATCTTGCCGACATCCAGTTCAAGCGCGCCAAGGACCTCTACGAGGGCCATGCCATCCCCCTGAAGGATTATCAGCAGGCGGAAGCGACCCAGGTTCAGGCGCAGAACGACATGCGCTCCTCGGCGACCGCGCTGGAAGCCGCGCGCAACAAGCTGCGGATCCTCGGCTTCACCGACGAGACCATCAAGGCGTTCCAGGACAAGGGCGTCATCAATCCGGAAGTCACGATCTATTCGCCGATCGCGGGCACGGTCGTGCAGCGTAAGATCGGCCCCGGCCAGTACGTTAATTCGGGCGCCAGCGATCCGGTCTTCGTGGTCGGTGACCTCTCCTCGGTCTGGCTCACCGCCTTCGTGCGCGAGAGCGATGCGGCTGCCGTGTGCGTCGGGCAGGACATCAGCGTCAACGTGATGGCGCTGCCGGGCCGCCCCTTGACCGCCAAGGTCAACTACGTCGCCGCCGCGATCGATCCGAGTACCCGCCGCCTGCTGGTCCGCGCCACCATCGACAACAAGGACGGTCTGCTGAAGCCGGAGATGTTCGCCAACGTCACGATCTATTCGTCCGGCGACCGCGCCGCGCCGGCGGTACCGAAGCAGGCCTTGATCTACGAAGCCGACAAGGTCCGCCTTTGGGTCGCACGCGAGGACAAGTCGGTGGAGCTGCGCGAGATCAAGATCGGTCTCATCAATGGCAACCTCGTCGAGGTCACCAGCAATCTCAAGCCCGGCGAGCAGGTGGTCACCAAAGGCAGCCTGTTCATCGACCGCGCCGCGTCCGGCAGCTGATTGACGGGCCGGAAAAAGACAAGCTGAAGACCTGAATGGATCGCCTCGTCGCCCTTGCCGTCAACCGGCGCTTCCTGATGGTCGGGATGTTCGTCGCCGTGCTCATCGGCGGCCTGATCGCGTTCAACCAGCTCAACATCGAGGCTTATCCCGATCCGACCCCGCCGATGGTCGACATCGTGACGCAGAGTCCGGGGCTGTCGGCGGAGGAGATCGAGCGCTACATCACGATTCCGATCGAGACCCAGGTCGCGGGTCTGAAGAACCTGACGACCATTCGCACCATCTCGCTCTACGGCCTCTCCGACGTCAAACTGCAGTTCTCCTTCGCCTACACTTATGACGAGGCGTTGCAGCAGGTCTTGAACCGCCTGGCGCAGCTCGCTCCACTGCCCGGCAACGTGCAGCCGCAGATCTCGCCGCTCAGCCCGATTGGCGAGATCTTCCGCTACCGTCTCGTCGGTCCGCCGAACTACAGCGTGCTCGACCTCAAGACCATCCAGGACTGGATACTCCAGCGGCGCTTCCGTGCCGTGCCCGGCGTGATCGACGTCACCGGGTGGGGCGGCAAGAGCAAGACCTACGAGCTCCAGGTCGACTTCAACAAGCTGGTCGCCAACGGCCTGACGCTGCCGCAATTGCTCCAGGCGGTCGGCAATTCCAACGTCAATGTCGGCGGCAACACCGTCAATATCGGTCAGCAATCGGCGGTGGTGCGCGGCGTCGGCCTGATCCGCTCGATCGACGACCTCGCCAACACGATGGTCTCGCAGACCAACGGCAATCCGGTGCTGGTCAAGGACGTCGCCACCGTCACCGTCGGGCAGAAGCCCCGTCTCGGCATTGCCGGCCTCGACGAGGCCGACGACATCGTGCAAGGCATCGTCCTGATGCGCCGTGGCGAGCAGAGCTCGCCAACCATCAAGCGCGTCCACCAGCTCGTTCAAACCATCAACGAGTCCAGCATCCTGCCGCCCGGCGTGCGCATCGAGCGCATCTACGACCGCGGTGACCTGATTGAGCTCACCACCCACACCGTGCTGCACAACATGGTGGTCGGCATCTTGCTGATCGTGCTGTTGCAGTGGATCTTCCTCGGCGATCTCCGCAGTGCGCTGATCGTCGGCGCCACCATCCCGTTCGCGCTGTTCTTCGCGGTGATCATCCTGGTGCTGCGCGGGGAATCGGCGAACCTGCTGTCGGTCGGCGCGATCGATTTCGGTTTGATCGTCGATGCCACCGTCATCATGGTGGAGGCGATCTTCCGGCGCCTGACGCAGACGACGCCGATGTCGGAATCCGAGCAGATGTCGTCCGAGACGCTGTTCGGCATGAAAAGCCACGCCATCCTCAGCGCAGCGGCCGATGTCTCCCGTTCGATCTTCTTCGCCGCGGCGATCATCATCGCGGCCTTCCTGCCGCTGTTCACGCTCTCCGGCGTCGAGGGCAACATCTTCGGGCCGATGGCGCGCACCTATGCTTATGCGCTGGCCGGCGGCCTGCTTGCGACCTTCACCGTCACTCCGGCGCTGTCCGCGATCATCCTGCCCGCGCATGTCCATGAGACCGAGACCAGGGTGATGCTTATCCTGCATCGGATCTACATGCCGGTGCTGCATTGGGCAGTCGCCAACCGCGGCATCATGCTCGGGGGCGCGTTCGGCCTTGTGCTGATGACGGTTGCGCTCAGCCGCTTGCTTGGCCTCGAATTCCTGCCGAAGCTGGAGGAGGGCAATCTCTGGATCCGCGCCACGCTGCCGCCGACCATCTCGCTCCAGGAAGGCAACTCCTACGTCAACGAGATGCGCAAGGTGATCCGCGCGCGGCCTGAAGTGGAATCCGTGGTGTCGCAGCACGGCCGCCCCGATGACGGCACTGACGCCGCCGGCTTCTTCAACGCCGAGTTCTTCGCGCCGCTCAAGCCCGCGAGCCAATGGCCCGGCACCCGCGACAAGGAAGAGCTGACTGCGCAGCTGCTCAAGCAGCTCGACGATCGCTTCCCCGGCGTCGAGTTCAACTTCTCGCAATATCTCCAGGACAACGTCTCCGAAGCCGTCTCCGGCGTCAAGGGCGAGAACTCGATCAAGCTGTTCGGCAGCGATCTCCAGGCGCTGACCGACACCGCCAACAAGATCAAGTCGGTGCTGGCAACCGTGCAGGGCGTCACCGATCTTGCGGTGTTCACCTCACTCGGGCAGCCGACCATCCAGATCGACATCAACCGTGCCAAGGCCGCGCGCTACGGCCTCGCGCCGGGCGATATCAACGCCACCATCAAGGTCGCGATCGGCGGCGACACCGCCGGCGACATCTACGAGGCCGGAAGCGACCGCCACTTCCCGATCATCGTTCGTCTTGCGCCGGAATTCCGCAGGAGCGCCGAGGCGATCCAGAATTTGCGGATCGGCGCGCCCGGACCGAACGGCACCGTCACGCAGATCCCCCTGAGCGAGGTCGCCACCATCAGCCTCGTCTCGGGTGCGGCCTACATTTATCGCGAGCAGCAGGAACGCTATCTGCCGATCAAGTTCTCGGTGCGTGAGCGCGACCTCGGCAGTGCGATCCGAGAGGCGCAGCAGAAGATCGCCGATCAGGTGCAGCTGCCGCCCGGCGCGCACATGGATTGGGTCGGCGAATTCGGCAATCTCCAGGACGCGATCCGGCGATTGTCGATCGTGGTGCCGATCTCGCTCGCGCTGATCGGCGTCCTGCTCTGGTTCAATTTCGGCTCGATGACCGACACGCTGCTCGCCATGAGCGTGATCCCGATGGCGATCTTCGGCGGCGTGCTCGGTCTCTTGATCACCGGCACCGCCTTCAGTGTCTCGGCAGCGATCGGCTTCATCGCGCTGTTCGGCATTGCCGTGATGGACGGCATCATCATCCTGTCGCAGTTCAACCAGCTCATCGAAGAGGGCATGGACCGCATGAGCGCGGTGATACGCACCGGCGAATTGCAGCTTCGGCCGGTGCTGATGACCTGCGTCGTCGCCGGCATCGGTTTGTTGCCGGCCGCGCTGTCGGAAGGCATCGGCTCGCAGGTGCAGAAGCCGCTCGCGGTGGTCGTGGTCACGGGCATGATGCTGGCGCCGATCGTGATCCTGGTGACGCTGCCGGTGCTGATCTCTTTCTTCTCCCGCCGCGCACGCTGACGCCAATCACAGCATTCGCTGCGCGATCCGCACCAGCATCACGGTGCCGAGGCCCAGCAGCATCAGGCTGGCCAACCGGCTGCTCATCGACAGCATGCGCGGCGTCAGCCGTGACCGCGCCGTTGCCACGATCGTGCTGAGCACGGTCCACCAGATCGCGGAACCGACGAAGACACCGGCGATCAACGGGGCTGCCGCGGCTTGCATTGAAAAGGCGTGCAGCGCAGCCAGAAACAGGATGACGGTCAGCGGATTGGTGAACCCAAGCGCGATGGCGCTGAGATAGGCGCGCGCCAGACGTACGTTGTCGACGTCGTCGGTCGTCTGGAGCGCGACCGAGCCGCGATGGGTCCGGATCGCGAACCACAGCAGCGTGAGCGCCGAGACGATGCCGAAGCCGGCGGCATTGGCCTCGACCCAGGGCTGTGCCAGTGAGTCTAGTCCCAAAACCGCGAGGGCGCTGTAGGTGAGATGCACGGTCGCGGCGCCGAAGCCGGTTGCGAGGCCCGTGGCCATGCCTGATGCCAATGTGCGCTGAATGCACAGCATGCCCATCGGGCCGATGGGGGCGGCGACGGTGAAACCAATTCCAATGCCGGAAAAAAGCGCGGCAAGATAATGCGATAAAGGCATGCACCCGCACGAACAAATGAAATCTGTGCGTGTGCGTAGCCCCGAAAAAGAATCACCGCCTCAACCAGAAGGGTGAGAAACGAACGAGGGCACAAACACGTTCGTGTGAGTCCAACGAGTTTGTGCCTTCGCCGACAACAGTTCCACGCCTCACTATGGAACCGTGTCGCGGTCGTTGAACCGAATTGCGCTTGGCGCGACTCAGAACCCGTAGAGTTGCGCCGGGTTGTCGACCAGGATCTTCTTGCGCACATCCGCATCCGGCGCCCATACCGGAAGCTGGTTGAGCAGGCGGCCGTCGTCGATCTGGTAAAGCGGTGCGATGTCGGTGGCTTTGCGTCCCTCGACACGGCTCGAGTCCGGGTGCGGCCAGTCCGTACCCCAGACGACGCGGTCCGCATTCGCTGCGATCAGTGCGCGCGCATAGGGCGCCATGTCCTGATAGTCGGGCGCGAGCTTCGAGGAGCGATAGGCGCCGGAAATCTTGACATGGGCCTTGCCGGATTTCACCAGCGCGACCAGGTCGGCAAATCCCGGTTGCTCCAGCCCAAGCGAAGCCTCGAGGCCGCCGAAATGGTCGCATACAACGGGTACCGGTGCCGTCTCGACGAGGTCCTTGATCGCCGAGATCATGGGCAGCGTGGTGTAGAGCTGCACGTGCCAGCCGCGCGCCTTCATGCGCTCGACGGCGGCGGTGAAGCGCGGCCGGCCGACATTGGGATCATTGACGCCGCCGGTCGCGAGATTGAGGCGGACACCGCGAAAGCCGTCTGCATGCATCGTGTCAAGCTGGGCCTCGGTCGTTTTGTCGTCGATCACGGCCACCCCGCGCGCGGCCGCGCCACGCGCCTTCATGCCGAACAGCGTCGAGGAATTATCGGTGCCGTAGACACTCGGCGTCACGATCACCACGCGCTCGATATGCAGCGCATTGTGCAGCGCAGCCATTTCTTCCGGCGAAGCCGGCTCTGGCGTGTAAACGCGGCCGGCAAAAAATGGAAACTTCTCGACATCGCCATGGATGTGGGTGTGGCAGTCGCAGGCATGCGCCGGGACGTCGAAATTAACCGGCGTCGCGGGCTGCGCCGCGCGGGCGTGGACTTTGCTGGTCATGGCTACTCCGGCGGCAAGAGAGGCAAGCAGAACGCTGCGTCGATCGAGCATGGTTTCTCTCCCCTGTTTTTATTATTCTGGCAGTGGCGTCGCGACAGTATCACATCAGCCTGGCAGCCGCTGCGCTTCGCTGCATAGCTGTTCGACGAGGTCCGCAAGCGGGCGTGAGCCGTCGACGCGCAGGACCGGGCAGGGCAGCTTCGCGAGCCACGCCTCATCTTTTGCGAGGCTGCGGCCGTCGCGATCGCTTGCTTCGTAGTGCGAGGCCCAATCGACGAACGACTCTGCCTCCTCATGACGCCAGCCGCCCTGTGCGACGGCATCCGCTCCGAAATGCGTAGCCTCGCGGCCACGCAGGCGCTGCAAGCGAAGCTCGCGCGGCGTCCTCACAAAGACGACGAGATTGAAAAACGAGACGAGCTCGTCGCCCCAGCCGGTAATGGTTCCGCTCAGCACCCAATCGAGACGCGGCAGAAACATCTCGCGCATCAGGCGCAGACGCTCGGCGGCGGGGCGCGTGGTCTGGTAGGGCGGCGCGGTCGGCAGCCAGAAATAATCATCGCTGTCGTGATGCGGCAGCGCAAGCCTGCCGGCGAGCGCGCGGCCGATCGTCGTCACGCCGGAGCCTGAAGCTCCCATCAGATGGATGCGGCGGCTTTTCATGTTCAGATCCTGAGACTGCCCGAACCGATTGCGCGGGTGCGGCGCGCTCCCTCACGCCGCTCGACGGCGCTTCGACATTCGCCCGCTTGTCGCGGGTTGGGCGGACAATGTCAGGCCTAACGCTCCGACAATGCGCATGACCGTGCCAAACTCAGGATTTCCGGTCTCTCCGAGCGCCTTGTACAGACTCTCGCGGTTCAACCCGGCTTTCTTCGCGATCGCGCTCATCCCGCGCGCGCGAGCGACAAGGCCGAGTGCGTCGCGCACGAAATCAGGATCGCCGGTCTCTAATGCGGCCGCAATATAGGCGGCCTGACGTTCTTCAGTGTTGAGATAGTCGGCAGCGTCGAAACGCGTCGTCCTGGATGCCGCCTTGACCGTCGTTTTCGCTGCTTTTGGCATCACATTGTCTCCGCCAGTTGCTGGGCTAGCTTGATGTCGTGTCGCTGCGTGCGCTTGTCCCCGCCACACAGCAGGATCACAATCTGCGTTCCGCGCTGCACATAGTAGATCCGATAGCCCGGTCCGTAGTCGATGCGCATTTCCCGGACGTTGCGACCGACGCTCTTGCTGTCGGCGAACGCGGGCAGTGATCCGGGCAACCGCGCTGGCGTCCTTGAGGCGGGTCAGCCACTCCGAAAAAATGCTCGGTTTGCCCCACCTCGATCATGAGGTGCAAATGTAGCCCATGGGCTACAAAATGTCAAAGGAGGGTGGCGTGCCTGGGCGGTGGAGAGCCCAAAGGCGTTGCGGAAACTACTGCCCGGACGGCGTGCGCAGGCCGTGCCAGGCGTCACGGACCTGCTGGTAGTGCACCTCGGGCAGATAGTCCGGCGTGTTCAGGCTCAAGGTCTTGACGTCGAGATGGCCGACGGCGCTGAGCAGCGTATAGGACGCGATCACGCGGTCGCGGTTGGCGCCGATCAGGCGGGCCTTGGCCTGGATCAGATCGGCCTGCGAGTTCAGCACATCCACCGTCGTCCGCTGTCCGCCGGCGGCCTCGCGCTGCACGCCCTGGAGCGCGACGGTCGCCGCCTTCACTTCGGACTCCGATGCCGAGACCGCGATCTTGGCGCCTTCATGGACAACCCACGCGCTGACCGCCGCCGTGCGCGCCTGGTTGCGCACCTGGTCGAGCACGAGCCGGCTCTGCGCCGTGATCTCCTTGGCCTGCCGGGTCTGTGCGGCGGCTTGGCCACCGTCGTAGATCGGCACGGTGACATTGGCGACGATCGAGGCCTGATCTTCGGCGAAGGTGCCGAGCGTCGGGTCGTTGTTACGGCTCTTGCTGGCGCTGCCCTGGACGCTGGCGCTCGGCAGCAGCGCGCCTTCGGCGACGCGGATGTTGGTGGAAGCGACATCGACGTCGAAGCCGGCGGCCATCACTGCCGGGTGCTGGCGGATCGCCATCGTCAACGCGTCTTCACGGCTCTTCGGCAGATAGCGGTCGACGACTTCGGCAGCGCGAAGCTGCGACGGTGCATTGCCGATCACCTGTGCGTATATCGCCTGGCTCACCGCGAGCGCGACTTCGGCGGCGTTGAGATCGGAGAGCCCGCGGTTGAGCCGCGCCTCGGCCTGGGCGCTGTCGGTCGGCGTGACGTCGCCGGCGTTGAGGCGCCGTTGAGTGACCGAGAGCGTTTCGCGCAGGAAGGCGACGTTGGAGCGCTGCGCCTCGACCAGCGATTGGTTGGCGAGCACGTTGGTGTAGGCGGTGACCGCGTCGAGCAGCACGCCCTGGCCGACGTTGCGCAGCGCCTCGCGGCCCGACTGCACCTGGAGTTCGGCGGCGCGCACGTTGTTGGCGGTGCGGAAGCCGTTGAACAGGGTCTGCGTCACGGTGACGCCGATGATCCACGGCTTCAGATTGGCGGTCTGGATGGTGTTGTCGGGCAGCAGGTTGCGCACCGATTGCAGCCCGGCGCTGAGGCTTGCCACGATCTGTGGCCGGTAGCCCGCGAGCGCCTGCGGCACGTTCTCGTCAGTGGCGCGTTGCCGCGCGCGCTCGGCATTGAGCTGCGGATTGGTCTGGTAGGCCTTGGCGAGCGCCTCCGGCAGCGCTTCCGCCCGTGCGGCGGAGGGCAGGGCGCAACAGAGTGCCAGCGTGGTCCATGTCGCTAGCACAGGAGCCACGCCCGATCGATGCCGCGTCATCACGTGACCAGCTCTGGCGGCACGCCCAATCATGTAATCCCGCAAATCCCGGCTGTCCGCCCCCGCCGACGGCGGCTCTCTTAACTGTTTAACCAGCCGAGGTCCCGCAGGCAAACTGCCGCGGGGGAAACCCCCATCTATTCCGTGCTTGTTGCAGGTACATCACAGGGATTCTGCGGGAAAGCGGCAGAGCCTTACACCAGCCTGACCGTTCGCCTCCTTACCGGTTCTTGTTCACCGGCTTGCGCTTCTCGATGAACGCCGCCATGCCCTCGGTGCGGTCCTCCAGCGCGAAGGTCGAGTGGAACAGGTTGCGCTCGACGCTCATGCCCTCGGCGAGCGTGGTCTCGAAGGCGCGGTTGACCGCTTCCTTGGCCATCGCGACCGCGGGCCGCGACATCGCGGCGATCTTCTCGGCCGCGGCCATCACCTCTTCCATCAGCTTGTCGGCCGGAACGATGCGGCTGACGAGGCCGCTGCGCTCGGCTTCGGCTGCGTCCATCATGCGGCCGGTGAGGCAAAGGTCCATCGCCTTGGACTTGCCGATCGCGCGGGTCAGGCGCTGGGTGCCGCCGATGCCGGGGATGGTGCCGAGCGTAATTTCGGGTTGGCCAAATTTGGCGGTGTCGGCGGCGATGATGAAGTCGCACATCATCGCGAGCTCGCAGCCGCCGCCGAGGGCATAGCCCGCGACCGCGGCGATCGTCGGCTTGCGGCAGCGCGCGACCCGATCGCCGCCGATCGCGGCAAAATCCTCCGAGAACATGTCGATGAAGCCTTTCGGCTGCATCTCCTTGATGTCGGCGCCGGCGGCGAACGCCTTCTCGCTGCCGGTCACGACGATGCAGCCGATGGCGTCATCGGCTTCGAGATCGTCCACTGCCGCGGCGATCTCGCGGAAGACGCCGAAGGAGAGTGCGTTGAGCAGCTTCGGCCGGTTCAGCTTGATGATGCCGACCGCGCCTTTGCTTTCGACGATGATGTGTTCGAACGTGCTCATGCTCCACCCACGCTTTTGGTTGAGCGGGCAATGTGCCCGCTGACGCGGTGGGCTTCAAGAGGCGCCAAAGCCACCGGAGCAGGAACGGCCGGAACACGCGGCGAGATGCGCGTTCCGGACGAGGTCCCGCGGGTCGGCGATTAGGCCAAAATCAAGCCAAAGTCACGCCATGAACATGCGCGCGGCGGAGGCCAGCGTCAGCAGCGTGCCGACGCCGATGAAGATTTTTCCGATCAGGGAGCTCTGGTCCCAGGCCGAACTCTGTTGGCTGCTTGCCATCACCGGCGCCGGACGCGGCTGCGCGTCGGTTGCGGCGATCACCGCCTTCTGTGCCGGCGCGCTGTCCTGTTGCAGGGCGCGGTCGATGTCGTTGAGCTGATCGGGTGCGACGACCTGGCTCTCGGCGTTCGGGGTGGCGGTGTTATCGGCCGCGGCCTGGACGTTGTCGTTGGCCCGGCCCGTCATTGCGGAGGCGGCCGCCGCGGTCGGCGTATCGGCGGCGGCGAGCTGCGCATTGGCGTTGGCGACTTCCGGCGGCATCTGGCTCGAGGCCGGCGCGTCACGGTTGTCGGCCTTCGCCTCGTCGGCCGTTGCCGTAGCGTCCTTCTTGTCGGCCTTGTCGTCGGATTTTTGCGCCGTCTTGGCGCTGTCGCGGTGGCGCGACGTGTGACGCCGCTGCTTGCTCGGCTTGACCTCGTCCGCCTGTTTGCCTGCGCTGTCCGACTTGCTGCTAGCGGCTGAACTCGGCGCCGCCTGTGCAACGCCCCCAAACAGCACGAAAAGCCCGGCCAGGAGAATCAGGGCCGCGCGCCCGCTGGCTTTCATCATGTTGACATCTCCCCAAGTCCGCCCGTCCCGGGAGCGAACAGAGACCCTGGGGCGTGACCACAGCGGGGCAGAAAATGGGAATCTTCGGGCCACACCGGGCAAAAGCGCGGCAAACGATTGCCTTCCCGATCGGCCACGGGGTGCGGACGGGACCGATCGGTGTTATGAGCCGTCCCGGAACTTGATGGCCGTATAGGTCGCGTGGCCGAGTATAGATCACGAATTCGTGATCGTGCAGCTGCCGGCGTAACAAACTGAAAGAGCGGCCGAATTGCTTGGTGAGGGCGCGCGTGCGCGGACGTGAGGACGAGTGGACCGGCCTGATGCGGTCGGCCATGGCAGGCGATGACGCGGCGTATCATCGCCTGTTGAAGGCGGTCACGCCTGTGCTGCGCGTTGCCGCGAGGCGCGGCCTGGCGCGGGCCGGGCAGCCTCCCGACCAGGCCGAGGATATCGTGCAGGAGATTCTGTTGGCGGTGCATCTGAAGCGGCACACTTGGGACAGCGAAGCCCCCTTCGCCCCGTGGCTGTTTGCGATCGGCCGCAACAAGCTGATCGACATGCTGCGGCGACGCGGGAGGCGGATCTTCGTCAACATCGACGATTTCGCCGAGACCCTGCCGGGCGAGGTGCCGCAGGAGACGGCTTCGGCCGGCGAAGTTGCCAGCCAGCTCAATACGCTGCCGCAACGCCAGCGCGACGTGTTGCAGTCGATCGCGGTCGACAGCAGCTCGATCAAGGACACGGCGGCGAAATATTCGATGAGCGAGGGCGCGGTGCGGGTGGCGCTGCATCGCGGACTTGCGGCGCTGACTGCCAAACTGCGGGACCACTAGTCATGGACACCGATCAACTCATTCGCTCGCTCGCGGCCGATAACGCCCATCGCCCGCCGCGCGTCGGCGCGGTGCTGACCATGGCGCTGCTGGTCGCCGCGCCCCTGTCGATTCTGATCTTCGCCACCTTCCTCGGTGTGCGTCACGACGTGATGAGCGCGATGCACAACCCGTTCTTCGACATGAAGTTCGCGGTCACGCTGTCGCTCGCGATACCCGCGATCATCGTCAGCCTGCATCTGTCGCGTCCCGAAGCCTTGCTGCGTGGCTGGGGCTGGCTGCTGCTGCTGCCCGTCGGGCTGCTCGCGGTGGCGATCGGCAGCGAGGCGATGATGGCGCCGGCCATGCCGATGACGATGCGATTGATGGGCAAGAATTCCAGGGTGTGCCTGTTGGCAATCCCTGCGATGTCGCTGCCGCTGCTTGCGGGGGCCCTGTTCGGCCTGCGCCACGGCGCGCCGTCCCACCCCGCGCTCGCCGGCGCGCTCGCCGGCCTGGTGTCGGCGGGCCTTGCCGCGACGCTGTACGCCTCGCACTGCACCGATGACTCGCCGCTGTTCGTCGCGACCTGGTACACGCTCGCGACCGCGTTGGTGACGGCAATTGGCGCGCTGGTGGGGGCGAAGGTCCTACGCTACTAGCTCGCCGGCTTCACGCCGCCGGCGTCGCGCCCTGCTGCATGCGGTGGAAGCGCAGCACCTGCTGCGCGGTCGAACTGCGCAGCGCCTCGTAAGCGTCGCGCAGCGTCACCATGTCGGTCTGCGAGCCGCCTGAGAGCTTCTCGCGCAGGGCGATGATGGCGCGGACGCTCGACCATTGCATGGCGGCGACCTTGGCGAGGATCATCACGCCCTCGACCCGGCTTTCGATCATCATGGTCTCGGCGGTCTCGACTGCGACGCCCGCAAGCGCGGCAAGCCCTGCGTTGGTTTCGTCGAACTTGCCCTGCTCCGCGAAGGTGGCGACCTGGAGCTCGGTGAGGCGGCCGTCCTCGTGCAGCGACTTCACCAGCGCGCGCGCCCTCTCGGTCTGCCTGGTCATGCTGGCGGCGCGGATCCGCTGCGCCGCTTCCTGGACCACGCTGGACACGTCGTCCGCGAGCTCCGGATGCGCGGCCTCCAGCTTCCTGCGCACGGCCAAGGAGGCCTTCGCGACCAGCTTCAAATAATGATGGCGGGGCAGGTCGGCCCGCAGGCCGATGGAGCTGGCGAGGTCGTCGTCACGTTCGGCGCGGGTCACGAGGTCGGCGAGACTTCCCTCCGACAGTTGCGCGCCCGGATTGTTGACGGTCGATTGCACCACGTCCTCGTCGCCGCGGGTCACCAGCACGTCGCTCAGCGCTTCCGACAGCACCCGCCGCAGCGAGATCGCCTTGAGATGGGCTTGGCCCCTGGTGCGCGCGATCTCGATCAGGGTCGCCTCGTCCAGCCGTTCGGATTTCGACAGCACCGGGCCGGAAACCTCGATCACCTCGTCGAGCGCGAGCGTGCGGATGATCTTCGGCGGCGCAGCCGCGATCGGTGCGAGGCGTTCGGCGAGCAGCGCCCTGGCGGACGTCTCGATCTGCTCGATCAGGCATTGGAACACGTCATCGAACACACGAACGTGGTCGTCGGAATAGTCCAAGGCGTTGCCCACGAAGAGATCGGTGACGCGGCGCAGCGTCTCGACCCGGTGCGCGACGGTGCCGTGCGAGAGCGCAGTTTGCAATTCCTCGAGCAGACTTTCGGATGATTTTACGGCTTTGGATCTCATTGCCCTGTCCTGGAGCGTTCGGCCCGGCCGCGGCTTCTGTCGCGCCGGGAGAAAATGGATTGGTCAGCTGGTTGCAATGCGGTTGCGCCCCTGTGCCTTGGCGGAATAGAGCGCGCTATCGGCGCGCACGAGAAACGTGTCGGCAGTATCGTTGTCGCGTAGTGTCACGACGCCCGCGGAAATGGTCACGCGCATGCCCGGGGAGAATGCGCTCCAGTCCAGATCGGCGACGATCCCGCGCAGGCGATCGAGCATGCGCGACGCCGCATCGCCGTCCATCCCAGGTAGCAGCAGCAAGAATTCCTCGCCGCCGTAGCGGCCGAAGCAGTCGGCCGGGCGGATATTGGCGAACATGGTGATCGCGAAGGTGCGCAGCACCTCGTCGCCGACGGGATGGCCGTGGGCGTCGTTGATGCGCTTGAACCAGTCGAGGTCGATCAGCGCGATCGCGCAAGGCCTCGATGTCTGCCGCGATTTTTCGATCTCGGCGTCGAGAAGCCGCATGATGCAGCGGCGGTTGTAGGAGCCGGTGAGCTCGTCGAGCTCCGCCAACTCCTCGATGCGCTGATAGGCGGCCTTCAGCTCGATGCTGCGCCGGTACAGGATCTTGCGCAGCGTGGCGCCGAACAGGCCAAGGAAGGCGCACTGGCCGATCACCAGCACGAAGCACAGCATCGAGGCGGCCCGTTGCAGCTGAGTCGTAACCGGCAGTCCGATTGGCAAGTCTGAGGCGAGGAAAACCAAGGCGAGCCCGCACGTCGCAAGGCCCCAGGTGAGCATCGCCTGACTAGAGGTCATACGAAGCGTGCCGAAGGCGAAGATCAGAAACAGCACGGCAAGGAACGCAACTCCGACTGTCGGCACCGCGAGCAGGAATAGCAGCTGCAGCGTCATATGCGCCGAGATCTGGAAGACGGTGAGGTAATGATCCTCAAACCGGTCGCCGAAGCCCGCTTCCGACAGCACGGTGAAGGTCCCGATGATCAGAAGGCCGCCGAGCCAGAACAGTGACGGAACGCCTATGGAGATCACGCCGTCAAAGGCGTAGAGCAGCAGGACGGAGGCGCCGAGCGAGTAGCTCGCCACCTGGCCGACATACATCTGGCGCCGCTGCCGGATCCGGCGCGCCAGGACTTCGGGTGCCGCCGCTTCGGTGGTCAGGGCGAGATCCGCGGCCTCAGCGGCATTCCACTCGGGAAAGGACGTCGCAGCCGTGCTCATGGTCCCGCCAATCGTGGATGTCAGCCCAAAAATCTACGTGGCAAGCCTTTAGGTTTGGTATCCTTCGAAACCGAATCCACGCTGTACTGCGCGGCAGCGCGGGACGTCGACCGCTCCAGGAATTTGCCGGCGATTAGGCATCGTGTGCGACGCGGTCGAGCCAAAGCAGGGCTTCGGAAGACATATGTCGTGCTAGGCTGCTAAGGTTCCATGCACGTCGGGGCCGTCTATGCGGGATGGCATTGCGCAGGAAAGTGCTTCATTACTATGTTACCGTTCTTGAGCGAGGCGCCCAGCCGCGGGTGGCAACAGGAAATTTCGCGTCTGTGGGGTAGATCACACAGCCTCCCGTACGACTGCGGTAGGTTGAACAATTTTACCCCTCCCGTCGAACCGTCTGCCGCATCCACCCGACCAACCTTGCGAGACGGTCTTTGAGCGTGACACAAGCGGCTTCGGACGAGATCCTGATCGCCAGGATCGCTCAAGGCGACCGGCTCGCCATGCAGGTGCTGTACGGGCGGCACCATGTCAGGGTGTATCGGTTCGGCCTCCGGCTAGTGCGGGACGAGCAGGCGGCGGAAGACCTCATCAGCGAGGTATTTCTCGATGTCTGGCGTCAAGCCGGCAAGTTCGAGGGCCGATCCGCCGTTTCGACCTGGCTGCTGGCCATTACCCGATTCAAGGCCCTGTCTGCGCTCCGGCGCAGGAAGGATTTTGAGTTGGACGACGACGCCGCGAACGCGATCGAGGATACGTCCGACAATCCGGAAACGGCGGTGCAGAAGAAGGATACCAGTGAAGCGTTGCGGGAGTGTCTGACGGGCCTCTCGCCGGATCATCGGGAAATCGTCGATCTCGTCTACTACCACGAGAAATCCGTGGAAGAGGTTGCCGAAATCGTAGGCATCCCGGAGAACACTGTGAAGACGCGCTTGTTCTATGCGCGCAAGAAATTGGCCGAACTGCTGAAAGCAGCCGGCATTGAGCGAGGCTGGCCATGATGGCTTTGAGCAAGAAGATGCTGGAGCAAGAGCCCGGTGAAATTGAACTGCTGCTGCCGTGGCACGCCGCCGGCACGCTGAACCCGCGCGATGCGCGCCGCGTCGACGAGGCGCTGGCGCGCGATCCCGAGCTCGCGAAGCAATATGCCGCGATCCGCGGCGAGTATGAAGAGACCATCCATCTGAACGAGAGCCTGGGTGCTCCGTCGGCGCGCGCGATGCAGAAGCTGTTCGCCGCGATCGACGCCGAGCCTGCGCGGGCGGCCGGTTCGCTGCCGCTGTCGGCGCGCATCGCCACCTTCTTTGCGAGCCTGTCGCCGCGCACGCTGGCTTGGTCGGCGAGCCTTGGCGCCATGGCGCTCGTGCTGCAAGCCGGAATCATCGGCGCTGTGTTGACGAAGACCCAGACTGCGACCTTCCAGACTGCTTCGCTCTCGACCAGCGCTCCGCTTACACGCGACCTCGGCACGACCGTCCCGCCGGCGCGCGCGCTGGTGCGCTTCACGCCCGAGGCGCGCGTCGCGGACATCACCGCATTGCTCGACGGCTACCAGGCTTCGATCATCGGTGATGCCAAGGGCGGCATGTTCCGCCTCCAGTTCGACAAGGCGATGAGCCAGGACGAACTCGCCTCGCTGCTCGGCAAGATGCAGCGCGAGAAGTTCGTCAACCTCGCCGTCGCGGCGCCGTAAGGCGCTTCCAAGCTGATGACGCGCAAGTCCGAAAGTGGAGTAAGAGCCGGGGTCTGCGCTTCGTCGGTCGCAGCCGCGCTTTTGCTCGCCGCCTGTCTGGGCGTCGAGGTTGCGCAGGCGCAGGCCATCATGCGCACGCCGACGATCAGCGTCCCCTCCCGAATACCGACCGTTTCTCCTGGGATCGCCGCACGCGTCAGTCCGGGTGTTGCCGCCAGAGCGGTGGCCGTCGGCCGCGGTCCGGGTCCGACCGTGACGACGAGGATTTCGGCGCGGATGGGGCCGACGCCGGTGCTGCCTTATGCACGCTACTCCCCGAACCTCTATCCTGCCTGTACCGCGACCGATCGCGACGCCGCCGGCGAATGCCTGGCGCAGCAGAACGCAAGCGGCAATGGCTCGGGCAAATCGGGCAACAAGACCGCCGGAAAGGGGCGCGGCAACAACACGCCGGTCGCTGCGGATCTGCGCATCTTCGCCGGCGAATTCGTCGCCGAGATCGACGGCGGGCTGTCGTTGACCCAGGCCGACGAGCTTGCGCGCCGCCATGGGCTGACCCGCGTGTCTTCCGAGAACTTTCCGCTGATCGGGTCGACGTTCGGACTGTTCCGCATCACCGACGGCCGGCCCTCCGCGACGGTGCGGCGTGAATTCGCGGCGGACGGTAGCGTGCGCTCGGTCCAGCCGAACTTCCGCTATCTGCTCCAGGATCAGAAATCGTCGGTGCCGACCGAGGGAGATCCCGCGCAATATGCGCTGGCCAAGCTCCGCCTGCCGCAGGCACATACGCTGGCGCATGGTGCCAATGTGACGGTAGCCGTGATCGACTCCGGCATCGACGCCCAGCATCCGGAACTTGCCAATTCCATTGCCGACAATTTCGATGCGCTCGGCAGCGCCGAAGGCCCGCACATTCATGGCACCGGCATTGCCGGCGCTATCGTGGCGCATGGCAAGCTGATGGGCAGCGCGCCCGAGGCGCGCCTCATCGCCATCCGCGCCTTCGGCGGCACCACCGGCGGGGCCGAGAGCTCGTCCTACATCATCCTGCGCTCGCTGAACTATGCCGCCGAGCATGGGGCGCAGATCGTCAACATGAGCTTTGCCGGTCCGAAGGATGCGGTGATCGAGCGGGCCATCGCCGCGACCGCCGCGCGCGGCCTGGTGCTGATCGCGGCCGCCGGCAATGCCGGCGCGAAATCGCCGCCGCTCTATCCGGCCGCCAATCCCAACGTGATCGCGGTCAGCGCGACCGACCAGCAGGACAGGCTGTTCACCGCCTCCAACCGCGGCAATTACATCGCGGTCGCGGCCCCCGGCGTCGACATCTTCCTGCCGGCGCCTGACGGCAAATACCAGATGACGTCGGGCACCTCGTTCTCGGCCGCCTATGTCTCCGGCGTCGCGGCGCTGCTGCTCGAGCGCAACTACGCCTTGAAGCCGGAAGCGCTGCGCACGACGCTGGCGAAGACGGCACGCGACCTCGGTTCACCCGGGCGTGATGATCTGTTCGGCGATGGCGAGGCCGACGCGTTTGCCGCGGTCATGGCCGTTCCCGCCGCCGGCGCGACGCCGGTCGCGGCCGCGTCCGGTACAACAAAACGTGAAGATATCGAGAAGCGTCGCGACGAGCCTGGCATCCGCGCATTAGAGCAACCCTCGTTGTCGAGCACCGAGGATAAAGCCACGGTTTCTCAGGCGGATAGGCCGGCGACGCGATAACGGCTGCGGCAACTTTGCGCGCGGCGCGAAGGTCGAAAAATCAAACGCCGTATTGAACGTTCGGCCCGCTGCCACGACCAAATTATGTGGGAGCGGTTATCCCTCCCCATAAGTCATATTAGGCGCGAGCGCCCATCCACCCCAAGCGCCCATATGGCTCGACCCGTCCGGTTGTCCCCCCGGACGGGTCTTTTCTTTTTGGACGTCCCATTCCTCGAAGCCCTGCGCGAGATCAGCTTCCGGTCGAGAGATCGTGGCTCGCTCATCCCCCACCGCTCTGCTGCACGCCGCAAGCGCGCTATGCTTGTGCGAAGCTTGACTCCAAAACGCCTTGAATCTCCGCACGACTACGGAGTTTCGCGACGAAAACATCGTCGTTGCTGGACAAGTCAAAACTTTTCCACAAAATATTCACGTCGCGTCTAAATTGATTCGTGTGCGTTGCGTCGCGTCCGTATTTTCTCCTGACGGGCTGATTTATGACACATCGCCAAGAGGCTATTCGCGACGGGGCTATTGGCCGCGACGTTGCGGCACGCTGGTGCGCTCTCGCCGAGCAGCGGCTGGTGCATCTCTCCGAGATGTTCGAGACCGGGCGCTGGCGCCGCTATCACTCCGAGATCGCATTTCTCGAAAACATCCAGGAAGCCAAGCTCGCCGTCCAGACCTGGCGCGCGCTTGCCACCGGCGCCGACGTCGCCACGGCGGCCGCGAGCGTGTCGCCCGCATTCGGCTGGTCGCCGGCGACGATGCCCCGCATGTTTCCGCGCGAGCAGCAGGCGCAGACCGTGCAACCGAAGGCCGTGCACATCGTCCCGGAGACCGCCGTGCCGGTCAGGCTCGACCCGAAGCCGGGCGTTCTCGCCGAAATCTCCGAAGCCCCGACCGCGCCGGTCGCCGCGCCTGCCCCGATGGCACCGCTCAAGGTGCCGGCTGCCATGGCGCCACCCACCGCGCCCGTGGCAATGACAGGGCCCAAGGTGCCGGCCGCGACCGCAGCGCCCAAGGCGCTGGCTGCGATGGCAGCGCTTCTGCCGCAGTTCTCTCCGCCGGCAGCCGAAATTGTCGCAGCCCCCGAGCGCCTGGTTGAGTTCACATTCAGCCTCGACGGCCTCGAAGCCAAGTACCCGCTGCTGCGGAACGCGTTCTAGCGTTCGGGAGCCGGAGGCAAGGAGCGGCAGCTATCGCCGCGCTGCATTCCCGCCGACCACCAATTGCGCAAACCGCTGCGCGTCGTCGGCTGACAGGTCAGACGTCACCGCGCGCGCATGATCGAGCCCGACCACGGCGCCGCGCGGGGTTTCCGAGATCATGTTGTTGTTGACGAGCGCGGTGCCGGCGCCGGGCACGACGGACACGCCGACGCCGGCCAGTGCCTTGCGGATCACGTTGCCCGTGATCGCGACGTCGCGGAGATATTTGCCCCAGCCGGCGACGATGCCGTAGGACGGCGCATTCTCGATCACGTTGCCGGTGACCGATGAATCCGCCTCGATGTAGATGCCGATGCCGGCATCGTCATCCGGCGCGGTGCCGATCGGCCGCTTCGGGATCAAATTGCGGATGATGTTGCCCTGGACCACGGCGATGCGGCCGCCTTCGTTGAAATTGCAGACGGAGACGCCGACGGCGGCGCCGTCCACAATATTGTTGGCGATCACTGCCGCCTCGAACGCGAACTCGGAATAGAGCGCGACCTCGCGCACGTCGCTGACGCTGTTGCCGGTGATGTGGATGTTCGAGGCCGAGTTGCCGCGCACGGCGGAGTAATCGCAGTTCTTGATGCGATTGCCGCGCACGATGACGTTGCCGGCGCGGAACGCGTTGATGGCGTTGCCGTACTGGCCGGAGCCGCCGGGACCGGCCTTGATGTCCTCGATGCGGTTATCAGTGACCAGCGTGCCGTCATCGCCGATGGCGGTGCGCAGGATCTCGATGCCGTTGTCGTTGGTACCGGTGATGGTGTTGTGGGAGACGCTGAGACCCCTGGCGTCGAACGACACCACCGCCGTCACCGCGATGTGGGTAAAGATGTTGCCCGAGATGTCGCCGGAGACCTGCTCGAGCCAGATGCCGCTGCCGCCGGAGCCCGTGATTTCGCAACCGGTGATGCGGACGTCGCGCCCGCCGAGTACGTGGATCAGCCCGCGCCGCGTCGGCAGCGGAATGCCGCCGCCATCAAAGGTGATGCCGGAAAGGCCGATTGCATCGGAGCCGTCGCTCTGGATCGCCGAGGTCCCGCCGGTGAAGACGAATTTGGTCGCGCCGCGCACGCCGATCAGTTGCGCGCCATTTGGCAAGCGTAGCAGCCCACTGCGGTAGATGCCGGGTGGCAGCGCCAGCGGCATCTGCGCCCGCGCGGCCTCGTCGATCGCACGCTGGAGCACTCGGGTCTGATCCTCGCTGCTGCCGGGCCGCACGCCATATTGCGTGGCGTCGCGGCCGAGCAGCGACGTCAGCGGCGCCGCACGCGCGGCGTCGGCTGGTATCGCGAGCGCGCCGGCGATGCCTGCGGTTGAAGCTCCGATGAGATGGCGGCGATTGAGGTCCATGGATGCGTCCTCCGGCGGACGCGGGGGTCCGCAGCGGTTAGGTAGCGCAGGGCGGCTAGTCGCGTGAGGATTGTTCGCGGTAGGGTTAAATGTTTACGCAGTCGTGTTGCGCCCCTTCCGTGCCAACTGCACCATCTCCATCAGCATCGCTTCCCCGGCGTCCACCAGTTCCTCGAGCGTGATCCGCGGCGCGCCCTTGCGGCGGACGGCGCCACTGCGCGCGAGCAGGGGAATATGGATGAACGCGGCGAGCTTTGGCCCGCCGGCCCTGACGTTTTCGATCGCGCGCCAGCTCAGGTAATTGCAGAGATAGGCGCCGGCGTCGCGCGAGGGGCGCGCGTCGATGCCGGTGAGGCGGGCGGCGCGCAGCAGCCTTGCGGTGTGCGGTCCGAAAATCATCGCGTCCGCATTGCCGGCGATGCCGCGCTTGCTCGATCGGGTGTTGGCGGCATCGGGCCACAGCATGGTGACGGCGTTGCGCGCGCGGCTCTCGATGCGCAGATAGGGCGTGCGTGCGGCAAGGCCGAACATCAGCAGTGCATCCGGCTTCTCTTTCGTAAGCACCTCCGGCAATTGCCGGTCCACCGCGGCATAGGTGACCGGGAAGATGTGGCTGGAGATCGCGGCATCGTCGAGTGCGGGACGGCGCAATTGCGCCAGCCGGGCGACCAGCGGCTGGGTCGGATTGTAGGGCGCGCCGGGAAACGGGCCGAAGCCGGTGAGGAGAATGCGGAGCTTGTCGCTCATTGCAGCAACTCCAGGATCTTTTCGGCGGCGAGCGCCGGCGTGAGATGGCCGTCGGCGACCTCAGTCTCGATCTTCCGGACCTTGGTCCGCACCGATGCCTCGCTGCGCAACCGCGCCAGCATGCGCTGCTCCAGCATCGACCACATCCATTTCACCTGCTGCTCGCGCCGCCGTGCGGCGAAGTCGCCGGATGCAATCATCGTCTTGCGGTGATCGAGGACTTTCTGCCAGATCTTTGCGATACCGTCACCGGTCAGCGCCGAATAGGTCTCGACCGGCGGATGCCAGTGCTCGGAGCGCGGCGTCAGGATATGCAGCGCGCCGCGATAATCGGCGGCAGTGATGTTGGCGCGCTTGAGATTGTCGCCGTCGGCCTTGTTGATCGCGATCATGTCGGCGAGCTCGACCAATCCCTTCTTGATGCCCTGCAATTCGTCGCCGCCGCCCGGCAGCATCAAGGCCAGGAAGAAATCGGTCATGTCGCAGACCGCGGTCTCGGACTGGCCGATGCCGACGGTCTCGACCAGCACGACGTCGAAGCCGGCCGCCTCGCACAGCAGCATGGCCTCGCGCGTCTTGGCCGCGACGCCGCCGAGCGTGCCCGAGGACGGCGAGGGGCGGATGAAGGCGTCGTCGGAGGCTGAGAGGCGGGCCATCCTCGTCTTGTCGCCGAGGATCGAGCCGCCGCTCCGCGCCGAAGACGGATCGACCGCGAGCACCGCGACCTTGTGGCCGTGCTCGATCAGATGGGTGCCGAGCGCGTCGATGGTGGTGGACTTGCCGACGCCGGGCGAGCCGGTGATGCCGACGCGGACTGCCCTCCCAGTATCGGGCAAGAGCATCTGCACCAGCTCGCGCGCCAGCGCCTGATGGTCGCTGCGCCGGCTCTCGACCAGCGTGATGGCCCGCGCCAGCGCCGCGCGGCTGCCGGCGCGGAGGTCATGGGCGAGGGATTTGATGTCCAGTGAAGGCTTTTTCTCAACCATGCCCTGCTTTACAACGCCCGCGCAGGGCAGGCGAGGGCCGCCCGCCCGATATCACCGGGATGTCGCCGCCACCCCGGTCCGCACCGGTTTCACCTTGCGCCACGCCCAGACCAGCACCGGCCACAGCAGCGCCCCGATCGCCATGGCGGCGAGGATCGCGGCGACGGGGCGCTCGAAAAACGGCAGGATGCTGCCGTCGGACTTGATCAGCGAGGTCACAAAAGCCTGCTCGACCATAGTGCCCATGACGATGCCGAGCACCATCGCGGCGACGGGATAGCCGTTTGCTTCCATGACATAGCCGATCACGCCGAAGGCGGCGACGGTGACGATGCCGAACATGTTGTTGCCGATCGCGAACGAGCCGACCGCGCAGCACAGCATGATGATCGGCATGATGGCGGAGCGCGGTGCCAGCAGGATGTAGGCGGCAACCCGGATCATGGCGATGCCGAGCGGGATCATCAGGATGTTCGCGATGATGAACATCAGATAGATCGCGTACATGCTCGACGCTTTCTCGGTGAACAGCGTCGGCCCCGGATTGAGCCCCTTCATGTAGAGCACGCCGATCGCGATCGCGGCGATGGTGTCGCCGGGGATGCCGAACAGCAGCGACGGCACCCAGCCCGAGGCGATGCTGGCATTGTTGCTGGCGCCGGCCTCGACCAGGCCTTCGACATGGCCGGTGCCGAATTTCTCCGGTTCCTTGGAGAAGCGCTTCGACATCGCATAGGACACCCAGGCGGCCATGTCGGCGCCGGCCCCGGGCAGCACGCCGATGATGATCCCGACGATGTTTCCGCGCGTCATCTGCCAATGGTATTTCTTGGTCAGCTTCCACTGGCCGGCCATGATGCTTCCGAATTTGCGCCGCGGCAGCGGTGGAGGTTCGGGCGTCAGCATCGCGCGCATCACCTGGGCCACCGCGAACACGCCGACTAGCGCGGGGATCGGCTCGATGCCGCCGAACAGATCGGTGAGGCCGAAGGTGAAGCGCGGCACACCGCCCGGATTTTCGATGCCGATGCAGGAGACCAGCAAGCCGAGGAACATGCCGGCGATCGCCTTCACCGGCGAGGAGCGCGCCACCAGCGTCGCGCACATCAGGCCGAGCAGCGCCAGCCAGAAATACTCGAAGGTCGAGAAAGACAGCGCGATCTCGGCCAGCGGCGGCGCCAGGATCATCAGCGACAGCACGCCGGCGATGCCGCCGACGGCCGAGAACCACACGCCGGCCCCGAGCGCCAGCTCGGCCTGTCCCTTGCGGGTCATGGCGTAAGCCTCGTCGGCATAGGCGGCGGACGCTGGCGTGCCGGGGATGCGCAGCAGCGCCCCGGGGATGTCGCCGGAGAAGATCGCCATCGAGGACGCGGCGACGATGGTCGCGATCGCCGCGATCGGCGAGAGATAGAAGGTGACGGGGACGAGCAAGGCGGTTGCCATCGTCGCCGACAAGCCCGGCAGCGAGCCGATCACGAGCCCGTACACCGAGGCTGCGAACATCGCGATGATGACCTCCCAGGTGGAGATCAGTGCGAACGCTTCAATCAGGGTTTTCAGCATGGGATCACCAAGGCGTCGGCAACAAGCCGGCGGGAAGCGGCACGCGCAGCAGCTTGCCGAAGATCAGGTGGATAGCGAACGGCGACAGCGCTGCGAGCGGCAGCGCCAGCTTCCACTTCGCCCCCAACGCGGTCGAGGTGACGTAGACCATGATCGCCGCGGTTATGATGAAGCCGAGCCGGTCGGCCGCCACCACGTAGAACAGCAGCAGCGCCGGCGGCAGCAGCGCGCGCAGGCCGTACAACTTTCCCGGCGGCGGCGCAGCCGCTGCCTGGCCATCCTCGAGCGGGATCAGCTCTTCCGCCTCCTCGAAGGTGTGGCCGATCCCGAACACGATCGCGAGCCCGCACAGCGCAAGCCCGATGCCGATCACGAGCGGAAATACGTTGGGGCCGACCGGCTGCCCGGGCACCGGCGGCAGCAGCCAGCCGCCATAGGCGGCTGCTGTGCCGAGCACGACGAGAAACGATCCCGTGACGGAGTCGGGAAGGCGCATGGGAGAATCCTATGAGATTTCTTCTCCCTCGCCCCGTTCTTACGGGGAGAGGGGTGGGGTGAGGGGCTGCGTCCACGATGGAGGTGAAAGCCGGACTCGCGGAGCCGCGTCCTCACCCGAATTTGCGCTGCGCTCAAATCGACCTCTCCCCCGCAAGCGGGGAGAGGTGACAAATCACGCCTTGCTCAGACCCGCCGCCTTCATCGCTTCGCCCATCTGGGCGTCGCCCTTGTCCATGAAGCTTGCGAACTGGCCGGCATCGCCCCACACGGTGCCGAAGCCCCGATTGCCCATGAAGTCCTTGAACTCGGCGGAGTCATAAACCTTCTGCAGCGCCGCGGTGAGCTTCGTTGCGATCTCCGGCGGCAGGTCCTTCGGCGCGCCGATGCCGCGCCAGGCGCCGGTCGCGTAGTCGATGCCCATCGCCTCCTTCAGCGTCGGCACGTCCTTGAAGATCGGATTGCGCGCCGGCGCCATGATGGCAAGGCTCCTGGCCTTACCGGCCTCGATGATGGCGCGGGCTTCCGGCACCGAGCAGGTGGTGAGGTCGAGGCCGCCGGCGGCGAGGTCCTGCATCGCGGGTGCGGCGCCGTTCGACGGAACCCAGGCGACCTGGTTGGCGGGCAGGCCCATCGCCTGCATCCAGCCGACCAGCGCAAGATGCCAGATGCCGCCCTGGCCGGTGCCGGAGGCCTTGAACTTGCCGGGAGGGGCCGCCTTGATGGCTTCCGCGAGTTCCTTCACCGTCTTGTAAGGCGAGGAGGAGGAGACCTGGATGCCCGGGGGATCTTCGTTCATCAGCGCGAGCGGGGTGTAGCTCTTCGGCGCCAGCTCGGTCAGCCCTTGCCAGTGCATCATCGAGATTTCGACGGTGAGCATGCCGATGGTGTAGCCGTCGGGCTGCGCGGTCGCGATCGCGGTATGGCCGACGACGCCGGAGCCGCCGGTGCGATTGACCACGTTGAAGGGCTGGCCGAGATCCTTCTCCAGCAGCGCTGCGACAATGCGCGCAGTCGCGTCGGTGCCGCCGCCCGCGCCCCAGGGCACGATCACGGTGACGGGCCGCGCCGGATAGGCTTGTGCAAGTGCGGGTGTGAGGCCGAATGCGGCGGATGCCGCAACCGCAGCGGAAGAGGCCGCAAAGGTGCGGCGCGTAATCTTGGACATCAATGCCTCCCAGCGGCGCCCATGACGTCAGGCGCTCTTGTCAATGGCGACATTCTAGTCGGCTTTGCAGCGCGGCTGCAAGGCAACGCGACCAGCGCTTAGAGAGCTACGCGGCGTTGCTCACGACGGGATCACTGCGGCTCGTCCGCGTCGCCCTTTGGCCGTGCGCCACCGAAGATGCGGGTGCCTTCCCCGCTGAGATAAGGCTTCAGCGTTTCCCACGGCACGAATGCGACATATTCGCCCTCGGCGTAGGGGCCGACTGCGTAGGGCGGGTAGTGGAAAGTGAGGCCGGAACTCTTGCCCGCGTCGGTTGAAGGCGCGAGCGTCACCGCGCCGATCTTGAGCAGGCTCGGCTCCACGCTCTTGAACCATTCGTCGGTCGCGGTCTCGCTGGTATCGCGCTTCTTCTTCTCGATCTTCAACGATGCGATCACCGCCTTCACCATTGCCTTCATGGCCGCGCCGTTGTCGGCGGTCTCGGTGAAGAACGGGCGGATGGAAATGCGCTTGTTCTCGGCCTTGTCCCACAGGATCGTGTTCACGTCGGAGTTGGGATGGGCGCCGTGGGTGTCCATGTAGTCGTTGCGGAGAATGCTGACATAGCGGTCGGCGACGACGGAGCGGATCGCATATTTGCGCTCGAAGTCCCAGCCGCCTTCCTTGAAGAACTGCGGATCCTCTTTGCGCGAGGCGGCGGCTTCTGCCGCGTTCTTGTCGATCCACTTCTTGCCTTCAATCAGGCAGTCGGCCGCCAGCGCCGCATCGACCTTGACCTTGTCGTCGAGGAAGACGCGGGCTTCGATGCTCTTGGTATTGATGACCGCGTCGGGCTTGGGGTCGGCAGCATGGGCAGTAGCCAACAACGCGCTGCAGGCTGCGACCAAAGTTAGCGCGCGCATCAACGCTGGCGCGGAAAATATCACGCACTGTCCTTTCGAAGATCGATGGCGACCTACTCCGCCGCCTCGCTATGCCCGAGCCGGGCGTTCAGCTTGCGGATCAGCTCCTCGGCCGCGTCCGCGATCACCGTGCCCGGCGGGAAGATGGCTTCGGCGCCGGCCGCGTAGAGCGCGTCGTAATCCTGCGGCGGCACCACGCCGCCGACGATGATCATGATGTCGTCGCGGCCCTGCTTCTTCAGCGCGGCCTTCAATTCCGGTACGGCTGTGAGATGGGCAGCGGCGAGCGAGGAGACGCCGAGGATGTGGACGTCGTTCTCGACCGCTTGGCGCGCGGCTTCGTCGGCAGTCGCGAACAGCGGCCCGATGTCGACGTCGAAGCCGATATCGGCGAATGCCGACGCGATCACCTTCTGGCCGCGGTCGTGGCCGTCCTGGCCTATTTTTGCGACCAGGATGCGCGGGCGGCGGCCTTCCGCCTCCTCGAAGGCGTCGATCAGCGCCTGAACCTTCTCGACCCGGTTACCCATGCTGGACGCCTCCCGCTTGTAGACGCCGGTGATGGATTTGATTTCGGCGCGGTGCCGGCCGAACACCTTCTCCATCGCGTCGGAAATCTCGCCGACGGTTGCCTTCGCGCGCGCAGCGTCGATGGCGAGCGCCAACAGATTGCCGTTGCCTTCGCCGGCCGAGCGCGTCAGCGCGGCGAGCGCGGCCTCGACGTCCTTCTGGTTGCGTTCGGATTTCAGCCGCGTCAGCTTGTCGATCTGGAGTCGGCGGACATTGGTATTGTCGACCTTGAGAATATCGATCGGAGCTTCGTCGGTCGGCTTGTATTTGTTGACCCCGATCACCGCCTGCTTGCCGGCATCGATGCGGGCCTGGGTCTTGGCCGAGGCTTCCTCGATGCGCAGCTTCGGTACGCCGGCCTCGATCGCCTTGGCCATGCCCCCGAGCTCCTCGACCTCCTGGATGTGGCTCCAGGCTTTGGCTGCGAGGTCACGCGTGAGACGCTCGACATAATACGAGCCGCCCCAGGGGTCGATGATGCGGGTGGTGCCGCTCTCCTGCTGCAGGAAGAGCTGGGTGTTGCGGGCGATGCGCGCGGAGAAATCGGTCGGCAGCGCCAGCGCTTCGTCGAGCGCGTTGGTGTGCAGCGACTGGGTGTGGCCCTGCGTCGCCGCCATCGCTTCCACCGTCGTGCGCATCACGTTGTTGAAGACGTCCTGCGCGGTCAGCGACCAGCCGGAGGTCTGGCAATGCGTGCGCAGTGACAGCGAGCGCGGGTCCTTCGGGTTGAAGGGCCTCAAGAGCTTCGCCCAGAGCAGTCGCGCGGCGCGCATCTTGGCGACTTCCATGAAGAAGTTCATCCCGGTCGCCCAGAAGAACGACAGGCGCGGCGCGAAGCGGTCGACGTCGAGGCCCGCCGCAAGGCCGGCACGAAGATATTCGACGCCGTCGGCCAGCGTATAAGCGAGCTCGAGGTCCTGCGTCGCCCCGGCCTCCTGCATGTGGTAGCCGGAGATCGAGATCGAATTGTATTTCGGCATCTTCTGCGAGGTGTAGGCGAAGATGTCCGAGATGATCCGCATCGAAGGCGCGGGCGGATAGATGTAGGTATTGCGCACCATGAACTCTTTCAGAATGTCGTTCTGAATGGTCCCTGAAAGCTTCTCGGGCGGGACGCCCTGTTCCTCGGCGGCCGCAACGTAGAGCGCGAGGATCGGCAGCACCGCGCCGTTCATGGTCATGGACACGCTCATCTGGTCGAGCGGAATGCCCGCAAACAGCGTGCGCATGTCGTAGATGGAATCGATGGCAACGCCGGCCATGCCGACGTCGCCGCCGACACGCGGATGGTCGCTGTCATAGCCGCGATGGGTGGCGAGATCGAACGCGACCGAGAGGCCCTTCTGTCCGGCAGCGAGATTGCGGCGGTAGAACGCGTTGGAATCCTCCGCCGTGGAGAAGCCGGCATATTGCCGCACAGTCCAGGGCTGGTTGACATACATGGTGGGGTAGGGGCCGCGCAGATAAGGCGCGATGCCCGGGTAGGTCTCGAGGAAATCGAGTCCGGCGAGATCGGCTTCACCATAGGCGGGCTTCACCAGAATGCCCTCAGGCGTCAGCCACGGCTCGGCGCTGCCGGTCGGGGCGCCGGTGGCGGCGCGCTCGAAGGCGACGTCGGCGAAATTGGGGATGCGGCTCATGCTTTCAACCATATCATAGGCGCTCAATCATGATCCGGATGCTGATGGCTGACGATGGTCGCCATCTTCTCCGGTCCGTAATTCTGCTGCGTGGTCTGGCTTGGTAGATTGGCGATCCCGACCACCCAGCCGAGACGGGACTCGGTGCCGAACTGCCGCGTCGGCACCACGTGGTCGGGGCGGTCGAACGCGCCGGTCATGATCTCGATGCGGTCGCCGTCGATGCGGCCAAAGCTCAGCGGCGTGCCGCAGGCGGCGCAAAAGCCGCGCTCGGCGATCGAGGAGGAGCGGAAGAACGAGGGCTGCCCCTTGGTCCAGGCAAAGTCCGTCTTGTTGACGTCGGCAAAAGAGGCGAACGGCGCGCCGCTGGCCTTCTGGCACATCCGGCAGTGGCAGATCGAAACCCTGTTCGGCGCCGTCATGACTCCGAAGCGCACTGCCCCGCATTGGCAGCCGCCGGTGAGAACGGGTTTGCCTGCTTCCGTCATGGCTGCTCCATCCGTCGATACGTGTCTTGCAGCGTCGCAAGCGCATCACCACCGGCAAAGACGAAGCCGGTGACGCCGGCTGCACGCAGCGCCGCCTCGGCATCGGTCGGGCGGCCTGCCAGATAGATAAGTCGGGCCCCGGCGGCTTGCAGGGCCTTCGCCGCGGCTTCTGCGTGTTCCGCATACACCTTGTCGCTGGAACAAAGGCAAGCGAGCCCGGCACCGGAGGCCTTGAAGGCTGCCGCTAGCTGGGCCGGATCGGCGAAGCCTTCGCGGTCGACGGTCTGGATGCCGCCGGTCTCGAACAAGCTCTTGGCAAAGGCCGCGCGCGCCGTGAAATCGGCGGGCGTGCCGAGATTGGCCAAGAACACTTTCGGCCGCGCGCCGCGCGCCTTCAAGGCCGCATCGGATTTGTCCCGCAGCGCCTCGAACGGTTCCGCTAGCCGGATCGGCGGCAGCGCGTCGAACTTGTATTTTTGCTCGCCATAAGGCGCCAGCGCGATCGGGGTCGCCTTCAGCACCGTCGTCTCGTTCTCGTGCAGGTTCGGAAACTCGCTGGCGCCGGTCAGCACGTCGCGGCGTTTTGCGATGTTGGCGTCGCGGGCTTTTCGCGCGGCCGCGACCTTGCTCTGGAACAGGCCCTGCTGAAGCGCAGCGAAGGCGCCGCCGGCTTTCTCGCTCTCCTGGAATAGCGCCCAGGCCGCGTCGCAGAGCTGCGCGGTCAGCGTCTCGATGCCGCCTGCGCCTGCCGCGGGATCGCTGACCTTGGCGAGATTGCTCTCTTCCAGCAGCACGGCTTGCGTATTGCGCGCCACGCGCCGCGCGAACGGATCGGGCAGGCCGAGCGCCAGCGTATGCGGCAGCACGGTGATCGCGTTCGCGCCGGCGAGTCCGGCCGCAAACGTCGCCATGGTCGCGCGCAGCATGTTCACATAGGGATCGCGTTGCGTCAGCATGCGCCAGGCGGTATCGGCGGCGATGAACAGCGGTCTTGGCGTGAGCCCGCACGCCGTCTCGATACGCGCCCACAGCAGCCGCAAGGCGCGGAACTTTGCCATGGTGAGGAACTGATCTGCATCCGCCGTAAGCCGCGCATAGACCATGCCCTGCGCCTGCTCCAGCGGAACGCCCGCGCTCTCGATCGCGCGCAAATAGGCGATGCCGCAGGCGAGCACGAAGGCGAGCTCCTGCGCCTCCGAGCCACCGGCATCGTGGATCACGCGTCCGTCGGCCGATGCGAACGGACCCTTGAAGCCGAGCGCGGCCAGGCCCTTGATGCCGCCGGTGACGGCCGGAACGATCTCATCCCAGGTATAGGGGCTGTGGCCCCACACCGCGGCGGCCGCGAGCGGGTCGAGGCCGAAGCGGATGTCGCAGGCGGCGGGATCGATGCCGTTGCTCTTCACATATTCCGCGACGTGGATCGCCGCCATCCGCGATTGCGGACCGATCTCAAGCTCCAGCCCGATGCCGGCATCGAGATGGATGTTCTTCAAGATCTTTGCGACTGCGTCCGCGGTCGGTTCCAGCCCGAAACCGTGAGCGGCATTGCCGCCGGCGAACACCAGCGCAAGCCCTGTCGCGCCATTTTCGAGATCGGTCAGTGCCTGCGCATTCGCCGCACTTGCATCGGGATGGTCGATCCGCTGCATGATCTGCCAGGGCGCCGCCGCCGGCCGCCCCACCACGGGCGCAACACCTTTGGCGCGCGGATAGAGCGGCTCGATCTTGAGTCCGTCATAGGTCTTGCCGACCAGCTTCTCGAACGGCGCGCCCTTCAGCACGCCATCGACCAGCTTGCGCCAGTCTTCGACGGTCGCCTTGGGAAAATCCGCCGCCAGCGGCAGGTCGTCAGTCGCGGAGGTCATGCGGCGAGGGGCTCCCGAAAATCTTGTTGTTCGCAGGCGAAATTGCCACGGCCGGCCGTCCCTGCAAACGGTTGTTTTTGGTTAACCGGTATCCGGAAGCCGCTCAATGCCTTGTGTCGAGACGCTGGCGAGACCGTCATGGACACGAATGCCTGCGATCACGCGGTCGGGCGCGATCTCGGCCAGCGGCACCAGCACAAAGGCGCGCTCGAACAGGCGCGGATGCGGCAGGGTCAGATCGGGTTTCTGCATCGAGACGTCGTCATACGCGATCATGTCGAGATCGAGCGTGCGCGGGCCCCAGCGCCGCTCCTTATCGCGCATGCGGCCGAATTTCTGCTCGACCTTCTGCATCACGAACAGCAGCGCATGCGGATCGAGATCGGTCTCGATCTCGACGCAGGCGTTGATGAAGGGAGCCTGGTCCTCGTCGCCCCAGGGCGGCGTCGCATAGTCCGACGAGCGCGCGATCAACGCCGCCTGCGCCATGCCGCAGATATGGGCGATCGCCTTCTGGAAGGTCGCGCGGACATCGCCGACATTGCCGCCGAGCGCGATCAGGACGCTTGCCATGTCAGGGGTGCTGCGAGCGCGTCAGCATGACGCCGACGTCGTCGAAGATCGCGGCGATCGGCGCATGCGGCTTGTGCACGGTGATCTTGACCGCACGGATGCGCGGAAAGTGCGACAGGATGGCGTCGGCGACCGCGCCGGCCGCGCGCTCCAGCAGCTTGTAGTTGGTGTTCTTGAAGGCCGCGGTGGTGGTCGCCACGACGTCGGCGTAGGACACGGTGTCGGCGAGCCGGTCGCTGCGGGAAGGCTCCGACAGGTCGGTATAGAGCTCGAGGTCGATGACGAAGCGCTGGCCGACTTCCGTTTCGTGCTCCATCACGCCGTGGCGGGCATGGATCGACAGGCCGCTCACGAAGATCGTATCGGTCATGGCTTGCTCTCGATTGCGTGCGCCACTCGCAGGGCCTGCAAGGTCTCGGCGACGTCATGGGTGCGGATGATTTTCGCGCCGCGCTGCGCGGCGATCAGATGCGCGGCGATCGAGCCGGCGAGCCGCTCTGTCGGCTCCGACGGCGACACCGAGGCGATGAAGCGTTTTCGCGAGGCACCAACGAGGATCGGCAGGCCGAACATGTCGAATTCACGCAGCCGCGCTAGCGCGGTCATGCTCTGTTCGGCCGTCTTGCCGAAGCCGATGCCGGGATCGAGCACGATCTTGTCGTGGGCGATGCCGGCTTGTGCCGCGATATCCAGCGAACGCTGAAAGAACGCCTTCATGTCCGCAATGATGTCGATGGCGGGATCGACGTTGTCGCGGTTGTGCATGACGATGACGGGGACGCCCTTCGCGGCCACCGTCGGCGCCATGCCGGCATCGCGCTGCAGGCCCCAGACGTCGTTGGCGATCGCCGCACCCTGGGCGAGCGCGAAGGCCACCACCTCCGCCTTCATGCTGTCGATCGAGACCGGCACGCCGAGCGCCACGATGTCCGATAGCACCGGCCTCAGCCGCGCCAGTTCGTCTTCCGCCGTGACCGGCCGCGCGCCCTTGTAGGGCCGGGTGGACTCGGCACCGATATCGATGATGTCGACCCCGGCCTCGATCATCGCCCGTGCCCGCGCGAGCGCCTGCTCGGGCGCGATGAATTCGCCGCCGTCGGAGAATGAATCCGGGGTGACGTTGAGCACGCCCATCACCGCCGGGATCGGCCGCTCCAGCAGCGTCCGCAGCACGTCAGGCCCGACTGAACCGGCCGCCGGGACGGATGGGGAGGGCGAGGCATTCATGCGGCCCGCTTTAGCGGTCGGGGAGGGGGAGTCAAGACGGGAAGGCGTGGGTTGCCAGCGTTGGGCAGGGCGTCGCACACCCTCGCTGTCATTGCCCGCGAAGGCGGGCAATCCAGTATTCCAGTGACAGCACCGCGATACGGAGGAGCCGCGGCGTACTGGATACCCCGCTTTCGCGGGGTATGACGGCGGAGTTGGGGGATGCATTGTTGCCCATCGGGCAAAACGATGCCGAGAGAGTAGCGCCCACTCCGTATGCGGAGAGGGGCAACCCTAATACGAAATCTTAGGCGGCAGCTTCTTCGCTTTGGCGATGATGTCGCCGACCGACTTCTCCGAGGGCAGGATGCGGAGCAGCTTTTTCTTCTCGTTGGCGTCCCGCATGCTCTGGGCGAGCCTTGCCGGATTTCGGTAGGCGAGCTCGCGCACGGTGGTGACGCCGGCGGCGCGGACCAGGCCGACCTTGGCCCTGCCCATGCCGGGAATGCGCATGTAATCGGAGACGTTGGCCCATTCCAGCAGCAACTGCTCGCTGATGCCGGTCTTGGCGGAGAGCGCCTTGCGGCCCTTTACGGTCGAGGCCGCCTCGAGCAGCGCATCGGTGGTGCGGATACCGTGCGCCTTCAACTTGTTGGCGGCAAAGGCCGACAGGCCCTCAATCTCGGAGATCGGATATGTCATGATACTCGATGTGAAATGCGCAGGCGTCAGGCGAACTGGCTGAGGCCCGGGGTCCCCGCGATGATCTTGCTCATCTGATCCGCTCCGATTTTGTCTCGGCCGAAGCGAAAAAGTTCACGGGCGACGTTCTGAATCTCGGACATGCCGAGTCCCATGCCCATCAGGCGCGTGCCGACCGCCATCAGGCCGCCGCCCATCAGCCGCGACAGTCCTCCGCCGCTGCGGGATGCCTCGATTGCCGCTTCTGCACCTGGAATCTGGTCGATGAGTACCTGGACGCTGTCGGAAGGACCCTCGTTGCGGAGGAAGCCCAGGATAATGCCGACGGTCTTTTCAGCGACAGCACTATCTATGCTGGCGTTTGTCGCCAGCCGCCCGATTAGCTCGTCCATATGGCCGCCCCTCAGCCGGTTCACATGCCGGAGTATTGCTTTCGAAAATGATCTTGAGCCGGTGTGATGTGAAATACAAGCGATGAACGCCATCAACGTTCCGATTCAGTCTCGAACGCGCGAGAAGTGTTGCAGCGATGCAAGAGCGGAGATGAAATCGGCAAAAAAATGCCGCGATGCGAATGCGTCGTTCCTACTTTCGGCGGATGTCACCCGCATGTTTCCGACGATGTCGCATGCCCGGAGTGCGTTGAATGGTTTCAATCAGCGCGCGATATGCGTTAAACTACGGAACTGGTGCATTCGAGTTTCGATATGCGAAACAGGGCAGAGAGATCAGGGAATAATGACCGCACAGGACAGCAAGCTCGGTGATACCGACGAGAAGATCTTCGTCGGTAAAGGAAACGAGCAGGCATGGCTGACGTTGGCATTCGCCAATCGCCATGGCCTCGTCACGGGTGCAACCGGAACCGGCAAGACGGTCTCGCTGCAAGTGATGGCGGAAGGATTTGCGCGCGCCGGTGTTCCGGTCTTCGCGGCCGATATCAAGGGCGACCTCTCGGGCATCTCGGAGGTCGGCGAAGCCAAAGATTTCATCGTCAAGCGCGCCACCGAGATGGGACTGACGTTCGAGCCCGACCAGTTCTCGACGGTGTTCTGGGACGTGTTCGGCGAGCAGGGCCACCCGGTGCGGGCGACCGTCACCGAAATGGGCCCGCTGCTGCTCGCACGTATGCTCGACCTGAACGACGTGCAGGAAGGCGTGCTCAACGTCGCCTTCCGTGTCGCCGACGACAACGGGCTGACGCTGATCGACATGAAGGATCTGCGCGCGCTGCTCGATGCCATCGTGCCCGATGCCGGCAAGAAGGGGGCGGATGCCGAGGAGAGTCCGCTTGCCGAGATCAAGAAGGCGGCGCAGGGTTTTGGCAACGTCACCAAGGCCACGGTCGGCACCATCCAGCGCCAGCTTCTGGTGCTGGAGAACCAGGGCGCCACCAAATTCTTCGGCGAGCCGGCGCTGACGCTGAAAGACTTCATGAAGACCGACCGCGACGGCCGCGGCATGATCAACATCCTCGTCGCCGACAAGCTGCTGCAGAGCCCACGGCTTTACGCGACATTCCTGCTGTGGATGCTGTCGGAGCTGTTCGAGGAACTGCCCGAGGCCGGTGACCTGCCCAAGCCGAAGCTGGTCTTCTTCTTTGACGAGGCGCATCTGTTGTTCAACGACGCGCCCAAGGCGTTGATGGACAAGATCGAGCAGGTGGTGCGCCTGATCCGCTCCAAAGGCGTCGGCGTCTATTTCGTGACGCAAAACCCGGTCGACGTGCCCGACCGCGTGCTCGGACAATTGGGCAACCGGGTGCAGCACGCGCTCCGCGCCTTCACCCCGCGCGACCAGAAGGCGGTTGCCGCCGCGGCCCAGACCTTCCGTCCCAACCCGAAACTCGACACCGCCAAGGTGATCATGGAGCTCGGCAAGGGCGAGGCGCTGGTGTCCTTTCTCGAAGGCAACGGCACGCCGGCGATGGTCGAGCGGGTGATGATCCGGCCGCCATCGGCCCGGATCGGACCGATCACGTCCGAAGAGCGCAAGGCGATCATGGATGCAAGCCCGGTGAAGGGCAAATACGACACCGCCGTCGATGCAGAGTCCGCCTACGAGATGATCCAGAAGCGCATTGCCGGCACGGCTGCGACTGTGGATGCTTCGGCGGGCGGCGGAGGCGGCGGCATCCTCGGCCAGATCGGCTCGATCGTCGGCACCATCTTTGGCACCAACGTCAAGCGCGGCCGCCTGTCGACGGGCCAGGTCATCGCGCGCGACATGACCCGATCGGTCACCAATCAGGTGATCGGGGGGATGGCCGCCAATATCGGCAAGTCGGTCGCCGGCCAGCTTGGTGGCTCGATCGGCCGCACGCTGGTCCGCGGCGCGCTCGGCGGCTTGCTGCGCAGGTAGGCAGAAAGCCTCGTTTGAGGCAATTCCTCCGCAAACCCGCCGCTTGTGCGCGGTGGGTACAAATTCGGGTGATCAGGACTCTCCAAGCGTCCGTCGGTCTGCTAGGTGCTATGGCCCCTGACTGGACCACACCGTGACCTCACCTGAATCTTTCGTTCGACCCGGCACATTCCGAAGACTGTCGCTACGTGCGCCGCTCGACCTGCTCTTCCTGCTCTGCTGCTTCATCCTGGCTGCCGATGTCCTTGGTCCCGAGATCTTCGGGCACGGCAAAACCAAGGACTACGGCCTGTGGTACTGGGCCGGGCAGCAGGTCTTGAAGGGTGGGCCGCTCTATCCCGGCGACATCCACCAGTACTTCGAGTTCATCTACCCACCGCTGCCGGCGATCCTGCTGGCAGTCCCGAGCTGGTTCGGCAAGATCGCGCTCTACAGCGTGCTGTCGGTCCTGAATATTGCGGCGTGGTGGTACACCGGGATGCTCTCCAATGCCATGACTGGTTCGGGCCGCACGCCTGGCCCCTTGCTGGAGGCACTACCAGCTGCCGTGACCGTGACCTTCGTGTTTGACATGTTCGATCTTGGACAGCCGAACCTCGTCCTGCTGGCGATCATGCTCTACGGCTTCTGGAGCTTGCAGCATCAGCGCTCCTGGCTCGCAGGCTTCATGTTCGCGCTCGCCACCGCGATCAAGGTGTTTCCCATTGCGGTGCTGCCCTATCTGGTCTGGCGGCGAAAGTGGGGAGCCGCCGTCGCTACGGTCGCCTTCACCGGCATACTTCTCTACATCGTGCCGGCTCCCATTCGCGGCTTCGAGCGCAACGCCGCCGAGGTCAAGACCTGGTATCAGGGCATGGTCGGGTCGAGCTCGGAAAAAGGATTTGGCCAACGCGACGAGCAGAACTGGTCGTGGGTGAACCAGTCACTCATTGCTGTCACGCACCGGCTGGTCCGGCCAATCAACTACAATCAGGAGGATCCCAACAAGCCGCCGCGCACGATGAATGTCATCGACGTCGATTACAGGACGGCGAACTGGATCGTGCTGGCGCTGTCGGCGTTGCTCGGACTCGGCTTCGTCGCGGTCATGCCAGGGCGAGCGCGGCGTACGGCGCGCTCGGACGCCGAGGAGCTCGGCATCCTGTTCTGCCTGATGACGGTGGCATCGCCGCTGGCGCGACAATACTATTTCATGTGGCTGTTCTTCCCGATGACGGTGCTGATGCATCGTGCCGCCTTCGACGAGCGGGCGAACGTACGCCTGGGAACCTGGCTCGCCCTTGGCGCCGCCGGCATCCTCATGCTGCTGGCGCTGCCGTGGTTTCCCAATGTCTTCCAGGCCTGGGGCAATAACCTCGTCGCCACGGCGATCCTCGCAGCTAGTCTCGCATGGCACATCCGGCATCCGCCGGTTGCGGCTGGCCCCGACGCCGCGGCAGCGCTAAAAGCCGATAGTTCTTGAGAAGACATCTTTGAGTCCCGACGTCTTGGGATTCGAACGCAGGGAATACGACCAATGGCAAATGCGCAGCTTCAATCCGTGCTCGACCACATCGACAAGGAGTTCGACAACAGCCTGGAGCGTCTGTTCTCGCTGTTGCGGATCAAGTCGATCTCCGCCGATCCGGCCTTCGCGGCCGATTGCAAGGCGGCGGCCGAGCATCTTGCCAGGGACATCGCGAGCCTCGGCGTTGCGACTGAAGTGAGGCCGACCGCCGGCCATCCCGCGGTCGTCGGCAAGAGCGTCGCGGGCGGCCGGCCGCATGTGCTGTTCTACGGCCACTATGATGTGCAGCCGGTCGATCCGCTCGAACTCTGGCACCGTCCGCCATTCGAGCCTGTTGTCACCGACCATGCCGACGGCCGCAAGATCATCGTGGCGCGCGGCGCCGAGGACGACAAGGGCCAGGTCATGACCTTCGTCGAGGCCTGCCGCGCCTGGAAGAAAGTGACGGGGTCACTGCCGATCGACGTCACGTTCCTGATCGAAGGCGAGGAAGAAGTCGGCTCGAAGAACTTCGTGCCCTTCATCGAAGCCAACAAGGACGAGTTTAGGGCGGACTACGTGCTGGTCTGCGACACCGGCATGTGGGACCGCAACACGCCGGCGATCACGACCTCGCTACGCGGTCTGCTCTATGAGGAGCTCAAGATCACCGCCGCCAATCGCGACCTGCATTCCGGCGTGTTCGGCGGCAGCGCGATGAACCCGATCCGGGTGCTGACCAAAATTCTCGGCGGGCTGTTCGACGACGACAATCGCATCACCATTCCGGGCTTCTACGATGGGGTAAAGGACACGCCGCCGGACATTCTCGCGCAGTGGAAGAAGCTCGACTTCACGCCGGACACGTTCCTCAAGCCCGTTGGGCTATCGATACCGGCCGGCGAGAAGGGCAGGCTCCTGGTCGAGCAGGCTTCCACACGTCCGACCTGTGACGTCAACGGCATCTGGGGCGGTTATATCGGTGAGGGCTCGAAGACGGTGATCCCGTCGCACGCGTCGGCCAAGGTCTCGTTCCGGCTGGTCCAAGGGCAGGATCCTGCGAAGATCCGCAAGGCTTTCCGTGAGTACGTGACGGCGCGCATTCCGGGAGACTGCAAGGTCGAGTTCGGCGATCACTCTGCCGGGCCTGCGATTGCGCTCGACTGGAACATGAAGCCGCTCGCCGCGGCCAAAACCGCGCTGACCGAGGAATGGGGCAAGGAGACCGTGCTGATGGGCTCGGGCGCCTCGATCCCGATCGTCGCCGACTTCAAGCGCGCGCTGGGGCTGGATTCGCTGCTCGTCGGTTTTGGCCTCGACGACGACAACATCCACTCGCCGAACGAGAAGTACGACCTCCGCAGCTTCCAGAAAGGCATCCGTTCCTGGGCGCGCATCCTCGCGGCGCTGGCGGAGGTGAAGTAGGGCGCTCTTTATCCTCGTCGTTGCGAGTGCGTAGGGTGGGCAAAGGCGCAAAGCGCCGTGCCCACCATCTGTCCCGGATCGCGATCGGCAATGGTGGGCACGCTTCGCTTTGCCCACCCTACGAGACCTTACAAATAAAAACGCCGCCCGGAATTGGGCGGCGTTTCATTCCAAAAGGCGTAGAGGTTCGTTGAACGCTACCCTACACCAAATCTCGAAAATTTCAAGACCGGTAGCCCGGCAGCTCGCGGTCCAGCTTGCGCAGCAGCGGCGGCCACACGAGGTTGGTGGCGCGCAACTCGGCGCGGTCGCGGTTGGCGAGCAGCTCGGTATTCTTGTCGATCGCGACATCGTCGACCGGGTAGACCGGCGTGCCCAGCGCGCGCGTACGCACCTGCATCGAGCAGGCGCGCTCAAGGTGATACATGCGCTCGAAGGCCGAGGCCACCGAACGGCCGACCGTCATCGTGCCGTGGTTGCGCAGCAGCATGTGGTTGTGGTCGCCGAGGTCCTTCTGCAGCCGCGGCCGCTCGTCGTGGTCGAGCGCGATGCCCTCGTAGTCGTGATAGGCGAGGTCGTGGGTGACGAGCTGGGCGGTCTGGTTCAGCGGCAGCAGGCCTTCGGCGCTGCTCGAGACTGCGGTGCCGTCGAGGGTGTGGAGATGCAGCACGCAGATGGCGTCCTCGCGCACCTCGTGGATCGCCGAATGGATGGTGAAGCCGGCGGGGTTGATGCTGTACTCGCTCTCGGAGAGCTGGTTGCCGTGCAGATCGACCTTGACCAGGCTCGACGCCGTGATCTCGTCGAACATCAGCCCGTAGGGGTTGATGAGGAAATGATGGTCAGGGCCGGGCACGCGCGCGGAGATATGGGTGTCGACCAAATCGTCCCAGCCGTAGAGCGAGACGAGACGATAGCATGCGGCGAGATTGACCCGTTGCTGCCACTCGGCCTCCGTCATGTTCGACGGCACTTCCTTCAGGCGCGCTTCCGCTGGCGACATGGTCGATCTCTCCGAACATCGTTGTTGCGGGGAGGGAGCGTAGTCCTGCCGCGACCTGCCAGCAAGGCACACAAAGCGCGGCAGTCCAGCGTAGCCCGCATGAGCGAAGCGACATGCGGGGCTGCCTGATAGGCCCCGGATGTCGTTGCGTTCATCCGGGCTACGGTCCGGAGGAATTTACTACGGCGCCGGGATCGAGAGCAGGCTCGAAATGCTGCTGCCGCGGATGTCGTAGACGCGGGCGAACACCACGTCGTCGCGCTTGATCTCGACCAGCACGGGCGCGGTGAGGCCCTTGCAGTAGAACTCGCCGAGAGTCATGGCGAAATCGGCGGCATTGGAATCCCAGCCGATGGTGAAGTCGGGCCCGAGCGCGACCTGGGCGGGGCGCTGCGGACCGCACACCGCGACCTTCCATTTGCGGTTTCGCGGCGGCACTTCCTGGCGTTCGACCAGCTGCTCGCGCAATTCGTCCGAGGCCTGCTTCAGCGCCAGACCCCAATAATCCAGCATGAAGCGGTCGTCGGCGCCGCGCACGGTGCCGGCGATGTGGTTGAAGTGGGTGTATTGATAGGGATGCAGGCGGATCATCTCGGCGAGCGAGAGCGCCAAGCCAAAGCAGAAGGTGGCGAGCACGACCGGCTGCCAGGTGCGGTGATTGGCGCGCAGGCGCTCCATGGCCCAGCCAAAGGCGACGCCGCCGAGCACCGCCATCGGCGGGATCACGAAGACGAAATGGCGAATGCCGTTGTACAGCGCCGGGCGCTTCACCATCGCAATCGCGAGCGGCAGCGTCGCGGCGAGCGTGAGCATCAGCAGGATGGTCTTGCGGCGGGCTGGAACCTCGCGGCGCGGCAGCAGTGCGAAGGTGCCGATCACGGCGCCGAACATCAGCACCAGCATCACCTCGGGCAACTGAAGCGCGAACAGCGTCGGCAGATAGGACCAGGGCATGTCGGGCACGGAAACGATCGCGCCGTCGAACATCTCCTTCCAGGGTTTCTCGAAGAAGTGCGAGAAGTAGGTCAGCGCCTCGAAGGGATTGCCGGGCTCCATGATCGACCACGGCCAGATCAGCCCCATCACGAGATAGCCGAGCACGAGGCCGGGCAACAGCACGTAGACGACATAAGCGAAGCGTCGGACCGATTCACGCAGGCCCTCGGTGCGCAGTTCCTCCAGGAACAGCGGCATGAAGCCGATCACGGCATAGACCAGCGCAAGGCCGCCGAGGACGCGGGTGCCGAGCGAGAGGCCGGCGCCAAGGCCGACGATCAGGATCGTGCGCGGCGACGGCTGCGGATATTCCTCGGCAAGGCGGACGAGGCCCAGCATCAGGATGATCATGGCCACCGCGAAGGGCGCATCCTTCGGGTTCATGAACATGTGGCCGTAGAAGATCGGGCAGAGCGCGAGCAGCAAGAGTGAGGCAAGTCCCGCAAGGGGACCACCGACACGGCGGCCAAGCCGCCACGTCACCGCAAGTCCGATCACGCCGACTACGGCGCCGAGCAGCCGGCGCGTCTCGAACAGCTCGAGCGGAATCACCTTGTGCAGGAGGGCCGCGACCATGTCGAAGCCGCCGCCATACATGTAGAGGTTGGCAAAGGAGAGGGCCGCGGTGTCCTTGAAACCGGAACCGAACATGCGCAGCAGCAGATCGGCGTATTCGGCGTGGGTGTAGTCGTCCCAGCCGAGCCCGTAGTCGCGGAAGGTCAAGCCTGCAATGACGGCGACCGCAGCCAGCACCAGCATGGCGAGATCGTCGCAAGTCCGTTCAACCGAGCGCCGCAGAGGCGTGTCGATCGCCGAAGTCGTGATGGATGTCATGGCTATTGGTGACCCGGAATCCCCTCTTGGCCCTGCTGGTGCGCGCGGGCCTGCTCCCCGGAATCCCTATAGCGCAGTTCCATTAGCAAGTAATTGGGCATTATGGCTAATTCCTGATGCGACGCAGCAAATCCGGCCAAACTTGAGAGCGGCCTAAAGTAGCGAGCCGTAGCTGAAGGGAATGTGAATAAGTCCCTGATTTCCTTTCCTTTAGGAACGCAGGTTATAATTCGACGTTGGCGTGGAACACCGGATGACGGTATCGTGGCGTGACGAGGGTCGCGTGTGGCTGCGCGGCCAGGGGTGAGTTCGATGGCGTTGGCATTGTTGATCGCGGGGATTTTCGCCATTTTGGCGGGCCTCCTTGCGATCCTGTTCGGCTTCACCGTCAGGGAATTCAGTCTCGGCAGTACCCTCATAATCGCCGGTACCATCGGCGTCTGCTCCGGAATGTTACTGGCCGGCCTCTACGTCGTGGTCGCGGAATTGAAGGGCATGGTCCGCCGGCTGGCTGGATCCATCGCACCGTCCGACGTTCGGGTCAGGCCCGTGCTGCCGGGTCTCGGGATGGCTGGAACGCCTGGCCCCGCGCCTGAGCCGGGCGCAGAGAAGATCGAGCCGGCGCCGCCATTGCCGGCCGCAGGACCGCCGCCCTGGCAGAACGAAGCAGCCGCGCGCGAGCGTCCGCGCGCCGAGCCTCCGCCACCGCCGGAAGCTCCGAGCCCGCCGGAGGTTCCGGAACCGCCGCGCCGGCGCAACCTGATGTTCGCCTCGACCTCCCGCAAGGAGCGCGAGCGCGCCGAGGCGAAGACCGGCGAGGGCTTGCCGCCGCTGCCGCATGCCGAGCCGTCGGCGGAGCCTGCCGCCCCGGAGACGCCGCCTGCGAGCTTTGACGACGCCTGGCCGAAGCCGGACCGTATGAGGCCTCCGGAGGCGCCGGCCGCCTCGCGGCGCCCGCCGCCGCGCTCGCCGTCGACCTTCGCGGAGACTGCTCCGCCGCCCGCACCGGAGCCGGCGGCCTCGGCCGAACAGGCGCCCGTGACCGTGCTCAAATCCGGCATCGTCGACGGCATGGCGTATTCGCTCTACTCCGATGGCTCGATCGAAGCCCAGATGCCGGAGGGGATGATGCGCTTTGCCTCGATCGACGAGCTGCGCTCCCACCTCGACCAGCGTGGGGCCTGAGAAAGCTGGCGCAGGCAAAGTAAAGCGCTGGCGTTCTTGTTGCTTCGTCAGTAAATCAGCCGATACTCCTCAGTCATTCCATTCAGCCGAACGTATTGTTGACACGGAATACTCTGACGTCGTCTCTCCCGTGAGAGGCAAGGTGGAGAAAGGCGGGGCCGATGTCGGATGCTGGGGCTAAGAATTTCGTTGAGCTGACGGCGGGCATCGTGTCGGCCTATCTCAGCAACAATCCAACGCCTGCGGCTGAGATTCCGAACCTGATCAGCCAGGTGCATGGCGCGCTGGTGCGCGTTTCGTCAGGCCGCACCGAGACGGCGCCGCTCGAGCCCGCGAAGCCGGCGGTCTCGCTGAAGAAGTCGATCGCGCCCGACTATCTGGTCTGTCTGGAAGACGGCAAGCGCTTCAAGTCGCTGAAGCGCCATCTGCGCACCCAATACAACATGACGCCGGAGCAATATCGCGAGAAATGGGGCCTGCCGGCCGACTATCCCATGGTCGCACCGAACTATGCGGTGGCCCGCTCGCAGCTTGCGAAGCAGATGGGACTGGGACAGCAGCAGCGGAAGCGGAAGTAGATTTTCTACGAGGCTTCCGCGAGCGCCTCTTTCGCGTCGGTCTTGATGCGCTCGACCATCGAGCGCAGGCCGTTGGAACGCTGCGGCGTCAGATGATCGCGAAAGCCGAACTCGTCGAATACGGCAATGGCATCGGTCGCAAGAATCTCCTGCGGCGTGCGGCCGGAGTAAAGCGACAGCACGATCGCGACCAGCCCGCGCACGATGTGGGCGTCACTGTCGCCGCGATATGTCAGGACCGGCGGCCCGCCATCGCGACGATCGATCAGCTTCTGAAGCCAGACCTGGCTGACGCAGCCATTCACCTTGTTCTCGGCCGAATGCTCCGCCTCGGACATCGGTTCCAGGGTGCGGCCGAGCTCGATGACGTACCGATAGCGGTCGTCCCACTCGTCCAGAATCTCGAAATTTGCCCTGATTTCGTCGATCGTCGTCATGCTGGCCCAAAGTTCCCGTTCAGGCCAATATAGGGACGCAAAGCGCCGAAATCGATAGGGTTTGGGCGCTAATTCGCCGTCGCGGGCGCCGGACCGCGCCATTCCAGCGCGAGGTCGTCCTGGGACAGGGTGTCGCGCGGCGCCTCGCTGGTTGCGGTGTCGCCTTCACCGGCCAGCGCGATCGAGCCGGTGTGGTCGGGCGCCTTCTTGTCGGGCTTCTCGAGCTGCTCTTTTTTGTCGTTGATGATCTGGTAGATCTTCTTCGCGCCGTCCTGCGCGCGCTGGCCGATGATGGTCGCGGCCTGTCCGCCGACCTCGCAAGCCGCCGGCTGGCGCTTGCAGAACTGGGTCATGTCGGAAACAGCCGCGGTCGCAGCCTGCACCGCGTCGGCAGCGCCGATCTGCGGCAGCTTGTCCGATTCGGGCGTCTTGTCTCGCGGCAGGAGCACCAGCACCAGCCCGAGCCAGAATGTGATGCGAAGCAGAAAGCGCATCTTGCGACCTGTATGTTAGATCCCGCCGCGGCGATCTCCGCGGATGTCGGACCTAGCAACTCTCGATAAATCGCAAGTGATTGCCTTCCGCTTAATTCGCGGAAAATTGACGCAAGAATCTTCGCAATCGACGGTCTCGTAAATTTTCGATTGACGTCCACGCGCCGTGATTCTGCCGCCGCGCCCGTCCACCATTTCGAAACCATGCGGATCGCAGTGAAACCCTGTGTTCACCATCCTCGCCGATGACGTCGTCAAATCGCCTAAAAAGCCCTGCGATGACACCGCGTCCGGCGGCGCGCCGCGCTGCCTTAGTGTTCGTTTAAGGTCGCTCTGACACGGTGGCTCAACGATAAGGAGGCGTTCCGGCGCGTCTTCCCGACGAATGAGCCGAAGCGCGAGACCCGTGACAGTTTTGAGTATCATCCGCGATTGTCTCGATGCGCTGCTGCATCCCTCCGCGCGTTACGACGCGCTGACGCGAGCGCGCCATCGTGCCTTCATGGCCCCGCGGCTGCTCGGCAGCCTGGCCGCCTTTGCCGCATTCCCGGTCTATCTCGCCATGCGCGGCGCGCCGAGCGCGATCGAGGTCGCAGCCTTCGCCTGGCTGATTGCGCCGATCCTGTTGTCCTGGTTCCTGTCGCGCACCGGCCGTTACGAAGGCGCGCATGTGCTGTCGTCGCTGGCGCTCTCGGGCCTGATCATGGCGGTTGCGGTGACGACCGGCGGCATCGAATCATTCGCCGCGATCTGGCTGGTCGTGGTTCCCCTCGAAGCTGCGCTGTCGGCCTCGCGCCGCGTCGCGGCCTTTGCCTCGCTGCTGGCGCTGTCCTGCGCCGGCATCCTGATTCTCGTCAGCCAGCTCGGCTGGCTGTCGATTGGCGACACCAGCGCCGCGGAACGCGGCGTGCTGATGGCGTTCGGCGTCGCCTCGGCGACGCTCTATGCGGCAGGTCTGGCCTTCGGTGCGGAATCGCTCGCGCGCACCAGCGTTGCGCTGCTGTCGCGTGAGGAAGAGCGTTACCGTCTCCTGGCGCGGAATATGAGCGACGTCATCTCGCGGCATCAGCGCAACGGCGCGGTGCAGTTCATTTCACCGGCGGTGGAAGCCATGCTCGGTGTGCCCGTCGCGCAACTGCTCGGCCATGGCCTGTTCGATCGCGTCCATGTCGCCGATCGCCCGGCGTATCTGACGGCGCTGTCCGATGCCGCGCGCGGCGAGGTGCGCAGCGTCGAGTTCCGGTTGCGCCGGGAGCGTGCCGGCTCGGAGCGCGGCCAGGTTGATTTCATCTGGGTCGAGATGCGCTGCCGCCCGCTCGATCAGGATATGGGCCGTGATACCACGCGCGAGGCCGATGTTGTCGCCGTGATGCGCGATGTCACCGACCGCAAGCTCGGAGAGCAGGCGTTCGATCAGGCGCGCAGCGCTGCAGAGGCGGCCGACGCCGCCAAGACGCGCTTCCTTGCCACCATGAGCCATGAGCTGCGCACGCCGCTCAACGCCATCATCGGCTTCTCCGAGATGATCACGCAGGAGCAGACCTTGATGCTGGGTGCGGCCCAGCGGAGGGAATACGCCCAGCTCATCAACGATTCCGGCAAGCATCTGCTCTCGGTCGTCAACGGCATCCTGGACATGTCCAAGATGGAATCGGGTAATTTCGAGATGGCGTCGGAACCGTTCGCGCCGCGTGCATCATTGATGCACTGCTGCAATCTGCTGGCGCTGAAGGCGCGGGAGAACGGCGTCGATCTCGTCACCGATGCGCCGCAGGACCTGCCTGTGATGACCGGCGATCCGCGCGCTTTCAAGCAGATCGTGCTCAACCTCGTCGCCAACGCCGTCAAGTTCACCGAGCGCGGCGGTCAGGTCACTGTAACAGCGGCGGTCTCGGGCTCGCAGCTTGCGCTACGCGTCAGCGACACCGGAATCGGCATCGCACCTGACGATCTCAAGCGCATCGGCGCGCCATTCTTCCAGGCCGGAAAAACCTATCAGCGTCGTCACGAAGGCACCGGCCTCGGACTTTCGATCGTGAAGAGCCTCGTGGCGTTGCATCTCGGCGAATTGACGGTACAAAGCAGGCTCGGCGAGGGAACTGCCGTCACCGTCAAGCTGCCGCTCGTCTACACGCCGCAGGCCAAGATTTCTGATGCCAAAACTTCTGATACCAAGATTTCTGAGGCCAAGATGTCCGACAGCAAGGCGAGCGAGAGCAAGATCGCGACCTTGACGCCGGTGCTGCGCCAGGAACTTCAGCACCAGGAACTGCAGGACCATCCTCACGACCAAGTTCAGGACCAACCCGCTTTGGTGAAGAAAAGTGCCTAAGAAGTCTGCCAAGGACCAAGCCGCGCCGCGCCGCCGTGGCGCCAAGGTCGCAGTCATCGATGTCGAGACCGAGCGCAATCTCGTGCTGCGCGTGCTGCTGCATAGCCCCAAGGATACGCTCGCCGGTTTCGTCGCCGTGGCCGCTACCGGCGCGATCGTTGCCAACGCGCTGTTCCTCCAGACCGGGCGGCATCCGGCGCCGATGTTCGGCACCGTGATCAATCTTCCCGCGCCCTCGTCCCTGCCGCTGTCGAACCCCTTGCCCCGTTCGCGTCCGGTCGGGGCCGATACCTCGCCGCTCGAGCCGAGAGCGACGGAGTTTCGTGCCGAGCCCAGACCTGCGGACAAGCCGCCGGAGAGGCCTGTCGAGGCGACCGCATCGACGCCGCGCTCAGGCGATCCCATGACCAATCTGGTCAAGCAAACGATTTCGGCACCGCCCTCCGTTGCGCGTCCGCCGGCGCCGATCCCCGTGCAGCAGAGCGCGGCGGCGCGGCGCATCGCCGGCGTGCAGCGCGCGCTGTCCGAATATGGCTACGGGAACTTGAAGATCACGGGCGCGATGGGTGGCGAGACCCAGTCCGCGATCCAGAAATTCGAGCGCGAGCACAAGATGCAGGTCACCGGCCAGCTGTCCGACCGCCTGCTCCGCGAGCTCGGCGCCGCGATCGGCCACCCCGTCGAATAGTCGTTGCTGTTGTGCGAAGGCTGGTGCTGATTGCAGCGCTGTCCTATCGTGGCCACCATGCGTTTGAAATCAAACATCTGGGTCTCAGCCTATCTGCGCCGGTGCCAGACCGAGGGCGTGTACGGCGCGGTGCGTCGTCGCGGTGCGGAGGAGGCGGGTGCGGTGTTCGTGAAGATCTCGCTGCTTGACGGCAATGCGATGCTCTATGTGCCGGCGCCGCAGACCTCTTACGACGACGGCCGGCCGGTCGATCGCTTCTTCGTGCCGTTTGCGCCGCAGCCGATGCCGGAGCCTGCGGTGGAGGAGCGCCTGACCAAGGAGATCCGCTTCGACTCCGACATCTGGATCGTCGAGACCGAAGACCGCGCCGGGCGGCATTTCCTCGAATTGGCGAAGACCTAACGATCCGATCCGTCAGTCCCCGTCCGCACCGCAGGCGCGGAGCCGGGCTGCACGCCCGGGCGTGTCTGGCTTGCGCCCGCACGCGCGCGCTGGCGCTCGCTGTCATGCAGCGACGGCTGGTACTTGGCGCGGGTGACGGCGAGCGTCGAGCCGCGCCAGGCGGCCAGCATCACCAGCGCCGCGCGGTCGCTGAGGCGATCGTAAAGACGCGACAGCCGGTACACGTCGGTCACGGAGTTGCCGATCTCCGGCTTGAAGAACAGCAGGATGCGCTGGAACACCGGGCTCGGCATGTCGAGCGCGCGCGCGGCGACCGCGAGCGCTTCGCCGCTTGCATCGTCGACGATCTGGGCTGCGACGCGCGAGGGCAGGATCAGGCTGTCGCCGAGCTCGAAGGCGAAATTCTCGACATCGCCCGCGATCGCCGCCATCTCGAGGATCTGGATTGCGCGCTTGGCGCGCACGGTCGGAATCCGCGGCGCGGCCTTCAGCGGGGTCTCCGCCAGATTGTGCAGGATCAGCGCGCGCTCGGAGGCGCCGGCGCGGAAGAACATGTCGTAGATATCGGCCGCGTCCTTTGGCTGCATCGCCATGTTCGAGGCCATGCGCAGCTCGGCGTCGGTTGGCGTGCGAACCGGCAAGGGGGCAGGAGGGGGGGCAGAGGCGGGCGCCTGGATTTCGCGCGCGAGCGGAACCCTGCGGCCCTCCTGCGCGGCTGACAGTCCGAGCTTCTGCATGATCGGGGCGGGCGTCGACGGATAGATCGCAAGCCGGGCCTTGACCGCTGCGCGCGTCGCGTCGTCGACCTGGTCGATCAGTCGTGTGGCGAGCTCGACGAACTGGCGCTGCTCGTCGTCGCTATGGGTACTCGACTGGACATAGAGGTCGGTCAGCACGCGCAGCAGTGTCGGACGAACATCGACGCCTTCGCGACGGGAGAGGGTCATCAGCCCGTCGAATCCTGGAAACAACGACTTGGTCATGGAGAGATACGCGACCTGGAAGAGATACTCGCCGCCAGCCTATCGCGGGCTCCTTTAAAGTCTCGTTAAGGAAAACGAGGCGTGAAGCCGAACGCTTGCTTTGAAGCGTTCTCGTGCCGCAACGGGACGGCGGGTCGCGCCCGTGCGGTTACGGTCCCGCCGGCACGTTTACACCCCGTTAACCATGAACTGATCTTAATGAATGCATGTTGCAGAGGCGCGCCGGGTCGCGCGGCAATTGAAGAGAGCTGATATGGGGACCATCATCGAATTTCCGGCCGGTCGCCGGGTGAGCGCGTCGGGGGACGTGGCTCCGCGCGCGGACATGGGCACGATTTTGATCCTTCCCGTGATCCGCATCGAGCGCGAGAGCGACGAGCCAAGCGGCGATCACGGGCCGGAGCAGGGCACAGCGCCGGGGCGCCGTCGTCGTCGCCGTTAGCCTTCGGCCTTTGTAATGCCGGAGAACCTCCGCCAGATCCGGCCCGTCGTAACGGCCATCATGCTCGCAGTGCTGGGTGCGACGCTTGCCGCCTGTAGCGGCGGCGATTTCGGCCGCACCCGCGCCGACATGCGCAGCGACGACATGCATCGCTGGCTGGGCGCGGAAGTCACCTCCAGCGTTGGCCTGAAGCCATCCCAATTCCAGCTCACTGACGAGGAGCGCCAGCTTCGCGACCTCGCCTATCCCCTGATAGAGCCGCCATTGTCGCGGCCCGCCTGGAAGAGCGTGTTCGGCGACTACAAGGCGCTGCCCTCGCCCTGGCGGCAAAAGATCGTGTTCGACCGCACCATGTACGGTCGCACGCTGATCGACGAGCCGCACCGTTCGCATTCTTCGCGCTATACGCAGCTGATGGAGGACGTGCGCAACGACATCACCCGCTTCGAGCCGTTCTTCGCCTCCGCGATCCGCGTCATCGACCTCGACAAGAAGCGCAATGCCAGCATGGCGCGTGTCTCTTCCCTCTCGCCGCAGGAGAAAGAGGACGCGATCGAGCGCATGCAGGAGAATTCGCTGATCATCCAGTGGGTGCAGCAGTGCCTCGAGCAGCGCGTCTCGTCCTATCGCTGGGGTCTGGAGCGGCTGGTGATCCAGGCGCCCGACGGCATGGCCGCCGATGCCGACCGCCTCATCGGCGAACTCGCCGCCCAAACCGCCAACCCGCCGGTCGCGGGCCAGCCGCCCTACGGCCGCGCGGTCGTCTCCAAGGGCTGATCGTTTCAAGGGTCGATCATTTTACGGCAGCGCGCCGGCGCTTGATTGCGTCGGTCAAGCGCGCTGCTTCAGCAGGTTCCCGACAAAATCCTTCAGCGCATCGTGCGCCCGTCAGCGCTGTCCGTCGTGCACGGAGATCGCGGATGCCGCAAGGCCGCCGATGCGCGCGTGAGGCCGGCCGCCGGTCGCCATCACGAGCCCGAAGGCGATCTCGTCGCGCCGTGGTGAATCCCACAGCGTCATCTCCGCGGTGCCGAAATGGCTGCGGACATAGGCGGCGTGAATGTGCCCGAGCGGAACCATGAGCCGCGTGCCCGGACCGCCGATGGTCTTCGCCGCCGGAACGATCGCCTTGGGCTGACCGAGCACCTCGCGCATGCCCTGGCCGCCGGCCTCGTGCCAGACCGCGCCGTGCTCGAGCTCGCCATCCTCGCCGACGATGATGCCCTTGCCATAGGCTTCGATCTGCGCGGCACCGCCGAGCTGCGCGATCAGCCGTGTTGCGAGTTCTCGCCCGAGCTCGCGCAAGGATGCCTGAAACGGCATCAGGTCAGGTTCGAAGCGGCCCGCGAAGGGATTGCGGATGACCGCAATGGCCGTCCCGACCAGCAGCGGCATCTCCAGCCGGGGACCGCGTTCGTGCCAGATGGTCTCGACGCTGAGCGCGGTCTTGCGGATGTTATGGGACATGTCTTGAACCACCTCTTGGGAGGACATGCGCTGACTCTAGGCTTCGTCGACGACGGGATTGCGCAGCACGCCGATGTTCTCGATCTCGACCTCGACCACGTCGCCGGGCTTGAGGAAGACCGGCGGCTTGCGGGTGAAGCCCACGCCGGCCGGCGTGCCGGTGGCGATGACGTCGCCGGGGACGAGGTCGAAGATGGTCGAGCTGTACTCGATCAGCCGCGGGATCGAGAAGATCAGCATCGAGGTGTCGGAGGATTGCACCACCGCACCGTTGACGCGCGTCTCGAGCTTCAATTTGGTGGGATCGCCGATCTCGTCCGGCGTGACCAGCCAGGGACCGAACGGGCCGGTGCCGACGAAGTTCTTGCCGGAGGCGATCTGCTGGGCGTGACGCTGCCAGTCACGCACGCTGACGTCGTTGTAGATCGAATAGCCCGCCACGTGATCCCAGGCGTCGGCCTGGCTGATGTGACGGCCACCCTTGCCGATGACGACGGCCAGCTCGCCCTCCCAGTCGAAATTGTCCGAGACTTTTGGCCGGACTACCGGCGCGTTGTGCGCGACCTGGGAGCGCCAGACCCGGAGGAAGATCGGTGGAAATTCCGTGATCTCGCGCTTCATCCCGAACGCCACGGCTTCATTGTGGTGGTCGAGATAATTGCGCACCGCGCAGACGATCTTCTCTGGACGCGGGATCACCGGCAGGTATTTGACGTCGCTTAGCGCCATCGTGGGCTTGTGCCCGGCGACGATGGCCTCGCGCCGCGCATAGTCGTCGCTGCCGAGGAAGTCCGCGAGAACAGGGTATTGGGGCAGGGCGCGGCCGAGATCCACGACGCCATTTTCGACAACGGCGCCCCAGCTTTCCCGATTTCCGTCCAAGAATGACAGCAGCTTCATGGTCTCGCCCCAAAGGTTGGCATTTTCGATCTTGCTCATTATTTTCGAAAATGTGGTGAAACGCAAGCCCACGGTGATAAAAAGCGTGCCGCCTATTCGGTGTCGAGCAGGTGCCCGGCGTAGGTCGCGACGTTGTCAGCCGTGGTGCGGATATGCGTCTCGATCAGCTGCACCGCGAGATCCGGATTGCGCGAGATCGCGGCCTGCATGATCGCCTGGTGCTCGCCGGCCTTGTCGCGCGGACGCGGCCGGAAATTGGCCGACAGATGCCGATAGCGCTCGGCGCGATCGAACAGATCGCCGCGAATGGCGAGGAGTGTCGCGGAGCCGCAGGCGGACACCAGGGCCTGGTGGAATTGGCGGTGGGCGATCTTCCATTCGGGATCGCGCAGCGGATGTTCGGGATCGCGCTGCTCGATTCGCTTCAATCTATGCAGTGTCGAGATGACGGCGATTTCCCAATCGTCGTCGCCCCGCTCGATCGCGCGGCGGATCAATTCCACCTCGATCAACACCCGCGCATCGGTGACCTCCACCAGATCCTGGCGGCTGACCGGCGCCACGCGAAACCCGCGCTGCTCCTGCGCGTCGACCAAGCCTTCGGCGGTAAGCGCCGTCAGTGCCTCGCGCAGCGTCGTGAAACTGACGCCGAATCGTTCGCGCAGGACGTCGAACCGTAGCGGTTCGCCCGGCGCCAGGCCGCAGGCAATGATCTCCTCGCGCAGCCGATGGGTGATGTCGGCGGCAACGGTCTTGCCGAATTCCTTGCGGGGGCGAATGGCGCTTTCGGACATGGTTTCTGTCATTGAATCGATGGCTCAACATGCCGCGCCAACGACCATCTTGCAATAATTTTCGTAAACGGTATTATTTTCGAAAATATGGCTTGGGAGGCGTGTGACATCATGAGAGCGTTGCTGGTGCGTCAGCCGGGTGGGCCGGATGCACTCGAACTGGTCGAGCTTCCGGTGCCTATGCCCGGACCCGGCCAGGTGCAGATCCGCGCCGAAGCATTCGGGGTGGGGCAGCCCGATGTGCTGATCCGGCGTGGCGTCTACAAATGGATGCCGCCGCTGCCGGCTAATCCCGGCAACGACGTCGCCGGCCGCATTGCCGCGCTCGGGTCTGGCGTCGAGGGGTTTGCGGTCGGCCAGAAGGTGCTGCTGAGCGCACGCGACCTGTCGCAGCGCGGCGGCTGCTACGCCGACTACGTGGTCGCGCCCGCCGACGCCATTCATGCGCTGCCCGACAATGTCGATCTGCAAGCGGCCGTGTGCCTGTCGAACTACCAGGTCGCCTACGCGCTGCTGCACGAGTGCCGCCATCCGCGCGCACCGGCGAGCGTGCTGGTGATCGGGGCGGCGGGTGGTGTCGGTACCGCGCTGGTGCAGCTCGCCAAGCTCGCGCAGATGAAAGTCATCGGCACGGTCTCCACCGAAGAGAAGGCCGCATTTGCGCGGGGCAACGGCGCCGATCATGTCATCTACTACCGCCGCGAAGACGTGGTGGCGCGGACCCGCGAGCTGACCAATGGCGAGGGCGTTGGCCTCGTGCTCGATCACGTCTGTGGGCCCGAGTTCACCGGCTATCTCGGCGCGCTCGGCAAATGGGGGACGCTGCTGTCGTACAACGCCTTCGCCGGATTGCCGGAGGAAAACCTGATGGCGGCGATGCGCGACCATCTCGACATCTGCCCGGCGATACGCTGCTTCTCCTTCCACATCTACGACCACGATCGCGACGAGCGTCGCGCGCTCATGCGCAGCGTGATCGATGCGCTGAGCCGCAATGCGATCAAGCCCGCGATCTCGGCGGTCGTGAAGCTCGACGAGGTCAGGCAGGCCCACACGCTGCTCGAGCAGGGCTCGGCGCTCGGCAAGATCATCATGACGCCATGAGGGGGTGGATTGCACGATGACGACACAAGCACCCATTGCACGCTTCACCCGGCTCCGGCACGCGAGCTTTGCCTCGCCCGATCCCGAGCGGCTGCTCGACTATTACCGCGCCGTGATCGGTCTTGGCCTCGTCGGCCGCGACGGCAGCCGCATCTTCCTCGCCAACGATTCCGAGCAGCTTTCGCTGGTGATCGAACCCGGCGCCCCGGCACTGACGAGCATCGCCTTCGAGATATCTCCTGATGTCCAGATCGAGGCGCTCGGCGCCGCGCTGAAGCAGGCCGATCTGCGGCCGGAACTTCAGAGCGATCCACTGCCTGGCGTTTCGAGGCGGCTATCGTTCAGCGATCCCGAAGGCACGCGCTTCGAGCTGATCCAGGGCTGGACGCCGACACCCGCGCAGGAGCGGATCGGAGCGCTTGCCGTCAGCAAGCTCGGCCATGTCGCGCTTGGTACGCCCGATCCGCGCGCGGCCTCTGAGTTCTACGCGAACATGATGGGCCTGCGGGTTTCCGACTGGATCGAGGATCGCTTCGTCTTCATGCGCAGCGGCTTCGAACATCACACGCTGAACTTCGCCCGCGCGCCCGTCCGTGGCCTGCATCATATCGCGTTCGAGCTGCGTGGTGCCGCCCATATGCACGAAGCCTGCGATCATCTTGCGCGACACAAGCTGCCGGTTCTCTGGGGGCCGGTTCGTCATGGCCCCGGCCATAACACGGCGATCTATCACCGCAATCCCGACGGGCATGTGGTCGAGCTGTTCTTCGATCTCGACCGCATGACCGACGAGGCGCTCGGCTATTTCGAGCCGCGTCCCTGGCATCGCGATCGACCGCAGCGGCCAAAAGTCTGGGTCGGCCTGCCGCGCGACGTCTGGGGCATGCCGCCATCGCCTGAATGCACGGAGTTCGCCCGCTAGCGGATTCGAGTTCGACTTGAAGAACGCCGCCTCGTCGCGGCCAACGATAGAATAATCAAAAGGGAGGACGCATTCATGCGACGGATGAAGCGGCTTGCTGCGGCGATTTTTCTGTTTGGCGGTTTTTTAGCAATCACTTCGGCGTCGGCGGACAATTATCCGTCGCGCCCGATCCGGCTGCTGCATGGATTTGCCGCCGGCGGCGCGGCCGACACGCTGTCGCGCATCATCGCCGACGGGCTCTCGAAGAAGCTCGGACAACCGATCATCGTCGAGGCCAAGCCCGGTGCCGGCGGCAACATCGCCGCGGATGCCATCGCGAAAGCGGCGCCCGACGGCTACACGCTCGGGCTCGTCACCGGCGCCCACGCGATTTCCGCGGCGACCTACAAGAGCCTCGCCTACCAGCCGGCCGAGAGCTTCGAGATGATCTCGACGCTGGTCTATTACGCGCTCGTCATTGCCGTGCGTAGCGATTATCCGGCAAAATCGCTGGGCGAGCTCGTCGCCATGGCAAAGCAGAAGCCGGGCGCGCTCTCCTTCGGATCGGTCGGTTTCGGCAGCACGCATCATCTGGCAGGAGAGCTGTTGAACGCAGCCGCCGGCGTCGAGATCGTGCACGTGCCCTATCGCGGCGATTCTCAAGCGGTCACCGCGCTGCTCGGCGGAGAGGTTCCGGTGATCGTCGGCACCCCGGTCCTGCTCGCCGCGCAGATCCAGGGCGGTGCGATCCGCGGCCTGGCGGTGACCTCGCCGACGCGCACCGCATTGCTGCCCGACGTGCCGACGGTTCAGGAAGCCGGGATCAAGGGATATGACGTGCGCACCTGGGCCGGCCTGCTGGCGCCGAAGGGAACGCCGACTGCCATCATGGCCGCACTCAATGCGGCGACGTTGGACGCTCTTAGGGATCCCGACCTCAAGCAACGTCTGGAGACCGCCGTCGGCGGCGAGGTTCGCGGCAGCTCGCCGCAGGAGATGAAGACGCTGATCGAGACCGAGATCAGCAAATGGACCGGCGTGGTGGAGCGGGCGAAGATCCCGAAGATCTGACGATCGAAAGTGCAAAAGTGAACATAGTGCCGCCCTCAGCCTGCGGTACTTCACAGCGCAGGAACAGGATTGCCGCGCCGGCTCACATTGGTCGACGACCGGCTTGAATGTCGGGCTGCGGCGTGCGTCATTGATTGCTCGGGAGGTGAGCGTGGCCGCCAAAGCAATCAGGCATTCGATGCGGGCGTTGATCGTTGCGGCTTGCCTGGTCGCGGCTGCCCAGTCCTCGGCTCAGGAAGACAAGAAAACCGACGACGACAAGCCGGCCGATCCCGACACCGGCGAGAGCACGGTCGAGGAGAAAACGCTCGGGCTGCTGCCGAACCCCTGGCAAAAGTACGGGGTGAAGTTTGCGGCCACCTATATCGGCGAGGTGCTCGGAAATCCGACCGGCGGTCTGAAGAAAGGTGCGGTCTACGAAGGCAGGCTCAATCTCGCTGTCGATCTGGACTTCGAAAAGCTCGTCGGCATCGACAAGCTGACCTTTCACGCCAACATGTTTCAGATCCACGGCGACGGCCTCTCGCGCTCGAATCTGCAGAATTTCTTCGTCGTCAGCGGGATCGAAGCGTTGCCCTCAACGCGACTCTACGAGGCCTATTTCGAGAAGCAGTGGGGCGACAAGAAACTATCGCTCAAGCTCGGGCAGCTGGCGGCCGACAGCGAGTTCTTCAATACCAAGTACACGGATGTTTTCACCAACGCCTCGATGGGCTGGCCGGCGATCACGTCGCTTGCTTTGCCAAGCGGCGGGCCGTCGCCGCCCTTGGCGGCCGTGGGCGCGCGCCTCCTGTTGAACGTGACGGACCAGTTGTCCGTCCTTGGCGCGATTTTCGACGGCGACCAGGCCGGTCCCGGTCCCGGCGATCCGCAGGAGCGTAACCGGTATGGCGTGAATTTCCGGATCAACGATCCGCCGCTTCTGCTCGGCCAGGTCCAATATGCCTGGAACAACAGGAAGGGTGACCCGAACTTGACCGGCCAGTTCAAGGTCGGTGGCTGGCGTCATTTCGGATCGTTCGGGGATCAGCGCTTCGCATCCAACGGCGTCTCGCTGGCCGCGCCAATGAGCAGCGGGGAACCACGGCTCTTGTCGGGCGATATTGGAGCCTGGGCGGTCTTCGAGCAGCAGATTTATCGAGTGCCGAACAGCGACGATCGGGGCATCGGCATTTTCGCACGCGTGTCGGGCGCGCCGGCTGACCGTAATCTGGTCGATGTCTATGCAGATGGCGGCGTCGAGCTGATCGGGCTTAGCAATGCGCGCCCCGACGACAAGTTCGGCATTGCCGCCGGATATGCGCATGTCTCAAAGCGGGCCCAGACGCTCGACGCCGATTATGCCAGGTTGGTCGACCCGCGCTGGCCGGTGCGAAGCTTCGAGGGGCTGCTCACGGCCGTCTATCAATACCAGATCAAGGATGGCTGGACCGTTCAGCCGAACTTTCAATACATCGTCCATCCCGGTGGCGGCGCGACGGCTCCGGCGAGTCCGCTGCCGGGAAGGGCATTGCGAAATGCCTCGGTTTTCGGATTGCGCACGACCCTGAAATTTTAAGTCGAGGCAAACGCGAGCGAGGCCATGTCGGCAATCATCGCGCTTCGACCACCTCGCCATCCTCCTTCACGAACCGGCCGACGGGGTTGTCCAGGAGATCGATGACGGCTTCCGAGGGACGACACAGGCGTGTGCCCTTAGGCGTCACCACGATCGGACGGTTGATCAGGATGGGATGCGCGAGCATCTGGTCGATCAGCTCGTCGTCGGACCATTTGGGGTCGTCGAGGCCGAGCTCCTTGTAGGGCGTGCCTTTCTCGCGCAGCAGCGCGCGAGCGGAGATGCCCAGGGCCTTGATGAGCTCGACAAGCGTTTGGCGGGATGGTGGCGTCTTCAGATATTCGACGACGACGGGCTCGGTGCCGCTCTGCCGGATCATCGCCAGCGTGTTGCGCGAGGTGCCGCAGGCGGGGTTGTGATAGATCGTGACGCTCATCGGGTTGTCTCCGCGATTGGGATGGGGCCTCGCGCCTGGGGCCGTCCGAGCAGCCAGTTCATCAACAGCATGGCGGCAAAGGCTCCGCAGAGCTCCGCGAGAATGAATCCGGGCAGGTCGGTGGGACGTATGCCCGAGAACGTGTTTGTCAGCGACCTCGCAATGGCCACTGCCGGATTGGCGAACGAGGTCGAGGCCGTGAACCAATACGCCGCCGTAATGTACAGGCCGACCAGCCAGGGGACGGCGGTCCGCTGAAACCGGATCCCCGCGAGGATCGTCGCGACCAGACCGAAAGCAGCGACGGCTTCGGCGAACCATTGCGGTCCTCCGGTTCGCATTTTCGTCGAGAGATCGATCAGCGGCAGTCCGAACATCAGATGCGCCGCCATAGTTCCCGCAATGCCGCCGGCGATCTGCGCCGCCACATAAAGTCCAGCCTCGTTAACCGGGAGCTCGCGCTTGCCGGTGAAGACCAGCGTGACCGCCGGATTGAAGTGCGCGCCGGAGATCGGGCCCAACACCGTGATCAGGACAACCAGAATGGCTCCCGTCGGCAGCGTGTTGCAGAGAAGCGCAAGCGCGACATCCTTGGTCAAGGATTCCGCCATAATGCCGGAGCCGACCACCGTGGCGACGAGAATGCCCGTACCGAGCGCCTCGGCCGCGAGGCGGCGCGGAAGATCGAATTGATCAGGCACGGCTTCGCTCCTTGCGTCTTGGCTTGCAGCAGGCTTGCAGGGTTTCGACGACCGGCTCGCAGACTTCCGGCCGCCCGCCGCAGCAATCCCGCAGCAGGAAAACCGCAACGTCGCGGAATTCGGTGAGGTTGGCGCGGTAGACAATCGAACGGCTGTGCCGCTCGGAGGTGACGAGGCGCGCGCGCGTCAGGATCGACAAATGCGCCGAGAGCGTGTTCTGAGGGACCTCCAACAGCCGTGCGAGATCGCCCGCAGCGAGACCATCAGGCTCGTGCCTGACCAGTGCGCGGAAGGCCTCCAGACGGGTCGACTGGGCCAGGGCGGCGAGCGCGAGGACAGCTTCTTCCCTTTCCATATATCCAGACTTATGGAAATAATTGAAGCGCGTCAATCCGGAATTCCCCCTGGGCGACCCAGCCCGTATTTCGAACATTCCAGAAATATGGTTTGACAGTTTGGCATCCGCCGGCACATCGTGGCACGCATGAAGATCGATGACGCAGCAGCACGCCTTGAAGCCCTGGGCAACCGGACGCGACTCCAGATTTATCGTGCCCTGGTCCGGGCCGGACACTCCGGCATGCCCGTCGGTCGGTTGCAGGACAAGCTGAAGATCCCGGCATCGACGCTGTCGCATCACATCAAGACCCTGGTCTCGGTCGGGCTCGTCAGTCAGGTCCGGGAATCGACGACGCTGATCTGCCACGCAAACTTCGACGCGATGCGGGGTCTGGTCGATTTCCTGGCGGCGGAGTGCTGCGCAGACGAAGTCGGATGCAAGACGACGCAAACGGCGGCGTGATCTTTGTTGGCTGAGATTATTCGATGATTCTAGAAATATGGGATAAGCCAAATGAACGCTAAGACGGTCGCCATCGTCGGGGCAGGGCCTGTCGGCCTCGCAGCAGCTGCGCACGTCCTGGAGCGTGGCATGTCACCCGTCGTGCTGGAGGCAGGATCCGAAGCGGGGCACGCGGTGCGCCAGTGGCAGCAGGTCCAGCTCTTCTCACCGTGGGAATATAACATCGACAAGGCCGCGGCGCGCCTGCTGGCGCCGACGGGATGGAATTCGCCGGACCCGGGCTCCTATCCGACTGGTGTCGAACTGCTCGATCGATATCTGACGCCGCTTGCGACGCGAACGCCACTGCGCGAGGTGATCCGGACATCCAGCCGCGTCTCGGCCATCAGCCGCGTCGGCTTCGACAAGGCGAAGACGAAGGGACGTGAGCAGGCGCCGTTTGAAATCCGCTACCAGAACGGCAAAGGTCCTGAAGTGCTGCGCGCGGATGCCGTGATTGATACGTCAGGCACATGGTTCTCGCCCAATCCCGCCGGAGGTAATGGTCTGCCCGCGATCGGCGAGCGTGAATGCGCCGGCCACATCGCCTATGGCATGCCCGATGTCCGGGGTGCCGGTCGCGCCAGATATGCCGGCAAGACCGTTGCGGTGCTCGGCGCCGGTCATTCCGCGGTGGGCACACTGATCGAGCTCGTGCATCTCGCCGAGGAAGTGCCGGGGACGCAAGCTATCTGGCTGTTGCGGGGCGCCGATCCCGCCAAGTCTTTTGGCGGCGGCCGGAATGACAAGCTCGCTGCACGCGGCGAGCTCGGCAGCGCCTTCGCTGCGCTCGTTGCCTCCGGGAAGATCAGGATCGAAACCGAATTCGTCGTCACGCAACTGTCGGACTCCGAAGGCCGCCTCGAGATCGCGGCCGGCGCGGGCTGCGGCGGACGGAGCGTGATCGTTGACGACCTGATCGTCTCGACGGGCTTTCGTCCCGACTTTTCATTCCTGTCCGAATTGCGCCTGCGGCTCGATCCCGCCATCGAAGCGCCGGTCGCCCTGGCGCCGCTGATCGATCCCAACGAGCACAGCTGCGGCACGGTGCGCCCGCACGGCGCGCGCGAGCTCGCCCACGATGAGCCGGGGTTCTACATGGCGGGCATGAAGTCGTATGGCCGCGCGCCGACCTTTCTTATGATGACGGGGTATGAGCAGGTGCGCTCGATCGCGGCCGATCTCGCCGGCGACAAGGAGGCCGCCGCGAGGTTGGAGCTCGTGCTGCCGGAGACCGGCGTTTGCACGCGCGGTGGCCTCGAAGCCGCCGGCGGATCAGGATGTTGCGGTGGGCCGGCGAAGCAGGAACCAACGGCGTGTTGCGCCGCCGACGAAGCGGCGAAGAAGGCCGGCGCTTCGGGGTGCGGTTGTTCATGAATTTGGGTCTTGCAGGAGAAGCCGGAGAGTTGCCCATTGTGGTTGGTACGCCGTGTCGAGCTGGGGGGAGGACAGCATTCGTAAGCTGAGCGGCCGGTCCCTGATCGCGGTGATGTGCATCGGCCAGGTCGGCAATCTGCTGCCGCATGTGACGCTCTCCGCGAACTTGGCGCAGCATCTGATGCCGGCGTGGGGCCTGTCGACGTCCGAAGGCGGCTTGATGGCAAGCGGTTACGCGTTCGGCTACATGCTCGCCGTGCCCGTGCTGACGACGTTGACCGACCGGATCGACGCACGGCTCGTCCTGATCTGGGGCTCAATCGTCAGCGGGCTGGCGACCGCAGCGTTCGGAATCTTCGCGGAAGGATTCTGGTCCGCGACCGCGATCTGGTCCCTGGCAGGGCTTGGATTTGCCGGCGCCTACATGCCGGGCCTGAAGGCGCTGACAGACCGGCTTCCGGCTGGCGACACCTCGCGCGCCGTCACGCTGTACACGTCGAGCTTCTCGGTCGGGGTCGGCCTCTCGTTCCTGGTCGCGCAAGTGATCGCCGACCGTTGGGGATGGCGGACCGCTTTCCTTGTCACCGGCTTCGGTCCTATCGCAATGGTCGTCGCGTGCCTTCTGATGCAGGCGCAGCGGCCCGCGCCGAAGGCGGGACGTCTGTTGAACTTCGCGCCTGTCTTCGCCAACCGCGAGGCGCTCGGATACATCTTCGGCTACGGCGCCCATTGCTTCGAGCTCTAAGGCATCCGCACCTGGCTGGTCGGGTTCTGGACCTTCGTCGTCGCGCATCAAGGTGCGCCGTCGTGGTTGAGCCCCGTCGTGTTGAGCTTCTGCTTTGCGGTGATCTCGATGCCGGCCAGCATCCTCGGCAACGAGGCCGCGCTGAAATTCGGCCGCCATCGCGCGATCACGGTCGTGATGATCGCGTCGGCCTGCGTGGCGCTGGTTATCGGCCTCAACACGACGGCGCCGGCATGGGTGCTCGCACTGCTGCTGCTCGTCTATGGCCTGACCGTGCCGGCGGATTCCGGCGCGTTGACCGCCGGCATGTCGGCCGCGGCTGTGTCCGAACATCGCGGCGCGACCCTGGCCCTGCATTCGACGGTCGGCTTCGGCCTGTCGGCCGTCGGCGCCTGGGGAACCGGCGCCGCGCTCGACGCAGCCGGCGGTCCGCAGAGCGCGACCGGGTGGCTGCTCGCGTTCAGTGTTCTTGCGGCCGGAATTGCGTTGGGGCCGTTGGCGCTGCTGTGGGCTCGGAGGGTGCAGCTTGGTGGCGCGAAGTCGATGTGAGGTCGCGCAATTCTACTCGGCAGTGAGAATTCGATCGAGGCGCAATCGATGTCGATGATCGGTGAGAAGGCGAGCGCCTCCCGTCACGGCGGCGAGAGTTCCCAATCCCGTTCCGCCGGCGATCAAGAACATAATCAAGAGCTGATACTTGACGGCGTCGATCGGTTCGACGCCTGCAAGGATTTGACCGGTCATCATCCCCGGCAAAGAGACAAGGCCGATCGCGGCCATGCTGTTCATGATTGGCGTGAAGCCGCTTCTCAATGCGTCCCGCAGGACCGGCAGCAACGCCTGATAGCGGGTACCGCCAAGAGCAAGGCAAGCTTCGACGGCGGCTCGTTCGCGCACCAGGCTATTCGTCAGCACGTCCAGGCCCAGGCTTATTCCCGTCATGGTGTTGCCCAGGATCATGCCCAACAATGGCAGCGCATAGCGCGGATGATACCACGGATCCGGGCGTAGCTCCGTCAGAAGCGCGAACATCGTGACGGTCCCGGCCGCGAGCAACATGCATCCCGCCCCTAAGCCATAGCTCCAGATACCCGGCAGGCGTCGCTTTTGCCGAGCGACGATTTCCCGTGATGCGAAGAGAACCATGGCGACGGCGGCGAGGGCGGTCCAGAGCGGCGAGACCACGGCAAACAGGAACGTCAATACGTATCCGACGAGTATCAGCTGAAGCACCATCCGCACGGTGGCGATGGCCAGCTGCTTTTCAAGCTTGAGGCGGAGAGCAAGCGAGAGCGCGCCATCCATGACGACAAGGAGCGCGGGCAGAACCAAATCGCCGTATGCCAAATGAATGTAACTCACGGCCGATTTTCCTCGATTCCACCGTCGGCATTCATCACAAGGACCCGCGACCCGACGCGGCGGGCCTGAGCGTTGTCGTGAGTGCTCCAAACGACACTCGTTCCATTCGAAATGCGTTCCGCGATCAAGGATTCAACGGCCGCCGTCGATGCCGAATCGAGGGCCGATGTCGGCTCGTCCAGGAGAAGAACCCGCGACCTCAGCATCAGCGCCCGCACCAGCCCCAGCCGTTGTCGCTCGCCGGTCGAAAGTCTTTGGATCGGCCAGGGACCGCAACTGCGCGGCAACCCCAGTCTCGTGACCAACGGTAAGGCATCATCCCAGCCGCTGAAGTGGTCTTGCACGATGTCGGACCACCAGCCCGGTTCGGCGGCGAGATAGGTCACTCGCTTGCGCCAGGCCGGGGCAGGCATCGCCTCCCTGAGCGTTCCGTCCAGTTTGACCATTCCTTCGTTGGGATCGAGATCCGCGATCGAGCGAAGGAGTTGGGTCTTCCCTACGCCAGAGGGCCCTTGCAGGGCGACGCATTCGCCGTCCTGCAAGTCGAATGAAACGGAGATGTGCAAGCGCTTGAGCGCGCGGACCGTGAGCATGTGTCAAAGCTTGCGCCGGAGCCGATCGGCAACCCGCACTGCAATTTCCGCCGGCGCCTCGTCCGGATAAGGATGCACCGAGCTGACATTGATCTCGCCCAGGACATAGCTGTCGGTCCCGTCGGGACGGACCGGGCCAAGCATGAAGTCGGCGTCCCAAATCACAGGCAGGTCAAGTTGCGCAATATCCAGCAACGACGTCAGCTGCGGCGTCCACTCGTCCTCCATCAACCGACGCAGCCGCTGGAAGCGCGGGTCTGCGTTGGACGCATAGAGCCGTGGTCCGGCCTCGGAACGCGCGGCCGGCGACTCCACCAGGGCTTTGACCTTGTGATAGCCGAAGCCGGCACAGCGATCGCCCGCCATGTAGCAACGCAACACGCCTTCGCTCAAGCGAGGCTGGAATGGTTGGTCGATCACGCTGCCGTTCTCGAAATACTCCGCGCAGCGACGGAGAAAATCATCCAGCGTCAGTTCCTCGGAGCCATCCCTGGTTGCGTCCAGCACCTTTATCATTGGAGAAGCCGGCAGCTTCTCGACCTTCCAGACGCCTTGGCCGCCATTGCCCCGGTTGCGCTTGATCACGCGCGGACCGGCGGCGAGCCGCGTCGGTAACTCGGCGCGCATCGCCGCAGCGGTTTGATATAGAGTGGTGTCGCTTCCCCAGCCCATCGAGCGGGTACGATACAGAACCTCCTTGGTGCCCATCTTGAGGATGACATCGGGATGAGCGCTGACCCACACGCCCCGTGCGGCGACGTCGCGCAGCAATGCGTCGAGACCAGCGCGATCCCGACCGTCTTGAATGGGGTTGACCCAGACGAGCACGCCGTCCACCCCGAGCAATTGTTCACGGACGTCCTCGGCGAAACTTTCATCATAGATCGCCGGGCGCGCCGCGATACCGACGGCGGCGAGGGCTTCGAAAAGCTGCGCGAAGCGGCTGTTTTGTGCCGTCGCGTCGCGGCGCGCGGCAGCGTCTCCGCGTGAGAGGATGGCGACGGTGTGTTGGTGAGAAGGGTGTCGTTCGGTGTCCATGCGCAAGCTCCACGAATGGCGTGCTGCGCAGAGCTTGGACCGAGGCCTCACGGGGAGTCTGCTTTGTCCCCACGCAAAGGACACTAGCGGGGCCGTCCGCGAGTTTCAAGATGTGGCTGGCGCGGTTCCGCGGAGCAGTGAATTCTTCGTGACGTTCGCCGGCGGCTTTGGTGGGCAGCCCGAAGCTCCCGCCGGTTGACAGCTCCCGCCCGGGGGCTTTTACTTGGGGCTCGGGGATATGCGATCTCCCCGTGAGGCGACATGCCCAAGCATCGCGTCCTGATCACCAAGGGCGCAGCATGTCATCATATACCCCCGATTTCATCCGTCAGAGCGGCTCGACTTTTCGGCACGGCGTCCGCGCCGGTCGCATCGCTGTGCGCATCGATGCCCGCCGCCTCTTGCGCCGTGTGGGTATCGCGTAGGGCAAGATCGCGAAACGGACTTCACCTGGGGCAGGACAAACCAGGAGAATGGTCATGCGAACACGAACAATCTTCCGCACGGTTCTGCTGCTTGCGGTCGCGGGCGGGCTGTCGAGCGTGCACGCTCTGACGCAGGAGGAACTCGTCGCCAGGATCCAGGCGGCCGGCTACGCGCAAGTCAGCGACATCAAGTCGACGGCCGAGGGTATCACCGCAAAGGCGGTGAAGAACGGCAAGGCGGTGACGCTGGTCGTCGACAGCAGCGGTCAGGTCAAAGAGCGAAACTAAGCCTAGGGAGCAGCACGATGAAAAGAATCATCTGGGCCGTGGTCGGCATTGGCATCTGTCTTCTTGCATTTCGCTTCGGTCCATTCGTCCCGGCATATGCCCAAGATGCCGACTGGCAGAAGGTGGACGAGACCCTGGGCCGCAAGCCCGCCGTCTCGGACGACGTCCGCCGTTACGGCTTTCCCCGCAGCGATCTCTCCGTGACGTTGGACGGGGTTGCGATCAAGCCGGCGCTGGCTCTTGGCGGCTGGATCGCGTTCAAGCCTGCGCATGGTGGCGCAATGATCATGGGCGACCTCGTGCTGCTCGAGACCGAGATCAATCCCGTGATGGCGAAATTGATTGCGAGCGGGCTCGAGATCACAGCCGTGCACAATCATCTGCTGCGCGCGAGCCCGGCCACGTTCTACATGCACGTCGCCGGACACGGCGATCCCGTCAAACTGGCCTCGGCGCTCCATGATGCCCTGGCCGAAAGCAAAACCCCGCTGACGGTCACGGCGCCGGCGAACCCGCCGCCCGCCATCGACCTCGACACGGCGAAACTTGACCAGATCATCGGAGTGAACGGGAAAGCGAATGGCGGCGTCTACCAGTTCAACGTGAAGCGGCGCGACCCCGTCACGGAAGACGGCATGTTGCTGACTCCCGTCGCCGCGATGGGCGTCGCGATCGCCATCAATTTCCAACCGACGGGCACGGGCAGGGCGGCCATCACCGGCGACTTCGTGCTGACCAGCGACGAGGTGAACCCGGTCATCCTGGCGCTTCGAACGCACGGAATCGAGGTAACCGCGCTGCACAGCCACATGCTGGACGAACAGCCGCGGCTCTTCTTCATGCACTTCTGGGCCAACGACGATGCCCTCAAGCTCGCAGAGGGCCTCCGTGCGGCGCTCGACAAGACGGCGAGCACGAAGGGCTGATGCATGGACACGCACATGAACAAGCTCATGGGCAAGCTTGCGCTGGCATCCATGCTGGTTTTATTCGTGGGAGGGAACGCCATGGCCGAGACCCTGAATTTCGACAACGCTGCTGCCGGAACGTCGCCCGACGGATGGACCTTGACGATGACCGGCAAAGGACAGCCGAAATGGACCGTGGAGGCCGAGGCGACGGCGCCCAGCAAGCCGAACGTTCTCAAGCAATCGGGACGGGCGACGTTTCCCCTCGCCATCAAGCGCGATACGGCCATCCGCGACGGCTTTGTCGAGGTGAAATTCAAGGCCGTCGCCGGCTCCGAGGATCGCGCCGCGGGAGTTATCTGGCGTGCGAAGGATGCCGATAATTACTACGTGGTCCGGGCTAACGCGCTGGAGGACAATGTCGTGCTGTACAAGACGATCAAGGGCGTTCGAATGTCGCTTGAGATCGTGGGTCGCAAAGGCGGCTATGGCGTCAGCGCGCCGGTGTCATCCGGGCAATGGCACGTGCTGCGCTGCGACTTCGCAGGACGTCGGTTCAAGGTGAGCTATGACGGAAAGCAATTGTTCGAGGTGGAAGACGCCACCATTCTGGACGCCGGCATGATCGGCCTGTGGACCAAGGCAGATAGCGTGACCCTGTTCGATGATCTGACATATGGTGAGACCAAATAGGCGTTTGGTCACCTATGCCGGAGATTGCCATGAACGTTCGATGCCTGTCGGTCGCGACGGCCCTGCTGATTGTGTCCATCTGCCCACTGCGGGCGGAGGAAGGTCTGGTCGCCTACAAATCGCTCGGTCCGGAACTGGCGCTCGATCTTGCGCGCGCTGCGTTGGCGAACTGCCGCACCCGTGGATACCAGGTTGCAGTTGCCGTCGTCGATCGCTTCGGCGTCACGCAAGTGATGTTGCGCGACCGCTTTGCAGGTCCTCACACGCCCTCGACGGCAGCAGGCAAGGCGTGGACAGCCGCCTCGTTCAAGACCAGCACGACCGAGCTGAACGCGATCAGCCAGCCGGGCATGATGCAGGCGGGCATTCGCAACCTTCCCGGAGCGGTCGTCATCGCCGGAGGACTGATCGTCGAAGCCGGCGGCTCCCTGGTCGGCGCGATCGGCGTGTCCGGCGCTCCGGGCGGCGACGCGGACGAAGCGTGCGCGAAAGCCGGAATTGACGCCGTACGCGACAAGCTGGACTTCTGAGGCGTAAAGATCGCGGTCAAAAAGTCCTTCAGCCTTTTCGCGAGCCTGGCGGCCGTCTGATCCGCAGGGATAAGCAGACGCGCCGCCTTCGCACGCTCAGGTGTGGCCGCTCATTGACAGGATTTGACGATCACCCATCGTCGCGCCAACCTGAGAAGTAACACCGTCGAGCCTCGCCAACGATTGTTCTCGATAAGCCGATGTCCGCGAGAAGCCGGTCGTCCAGTTCGAGAAGCTCGTCGTATTGGCGGCGCCGTGTGATGCCGTCCAGCAGTGCGAGCGTGAGTTTCCAGAACCATCCAGGGTTTGGAGAAGGAACGAAGGCTGAGCTGGATGTGCCGATTGAGCCAGTGGTGCTGTCGCAAGACATGTTTCACCTCCATAATGGAGCGAAACAACGCTTGGCTCGAAAGCTGGTCGGGCGGTTGTGTTTGACCCGATGGCCTTTGCTATCATGCTCGTCCTTGCCGCACAAGCGATCCGCTGATCTGGAAGCTGAAGGTGTCGCTGAAGTAACGGTCATGCCAAAAGCGACGATCGGCGCCGCCCGTCCACATGATTCAAGCTGACGGCGATGCAAAGCATCGCACCCTGCAAATGAGTGCATCCGATCGAGGAGCGCTGATCGGAGCGCCGCCTGATGGTAGAGATCCTCGCTCCCTCAGTGGTACAACTGAGATGGGTATGCTGCCATTTGCAAGGCAGACCCTGTTCCCGCGAGATGGTTCTATGGACGCGAAATCAGCCGCACGATTTAAATGGCACATAGAGCGGGTCATTGAGGAGTTATCCTTGGCGCTCACGCTCGCTAAAGAGGCCTCTCCAGCAGATGAGTTTCTGAGCTTGAGGATGTCGGTGGGCGATATCATCTCTCAGATAGACGCCGTGCTTCAGGACAACATTTACAAAGATCATCCCGGTCTGGATGGCATGAAAGACTGACCGTTAACGTCCGCTTCGGGGCAAATGCGAAGAACTCAACCTGATCAAACCTGGTCCGCTATGCATCGCTTAGTGGACCTGAACGAGGTGCGCTGCTACTTCGCTGATGGGCCACGGGCTGACCTGCACTAGCAGCATCCCTTTGGCTCAAAATAGACTGCGAAACTCGGCGAGTGCCCTGGCTACGTCTTGCCGCCTGACGTCTTCGCGCGTTCGCTCCCCACCACGTTTGAAAGAGATCGTGACTTTGTCGGGATTCGTCCGGAGCCGACAGTCTGTCTTCCATGACAAATCGCCAAGCTTGATCTCCACCAATTCTTGATCATCATACGCGCGCTCGATCGATCGGAAGATTTGCCTGGTTTCATCGATCGAGAGCATCATCGACTGTATGACCTCGGAGCCTCCGGCACCAAATGACATCAGCCACACCTCGTCCGTCGGGAGTGAAACACGAAAGTATGTCAGTCGGGACAAATCGACTAGTTTGAAGGTGCTGAAGTACGATAACCTCCGCGACACAAGCTTGGAAATTTCATTCCGCAAGTACCGTACAAGTGTTCGCAGGTGGAGTTGGTCGCTCTGAAACACCACGAATAGGCTCCCTGAAAACAAATCGGCAACTTAGAACAATTCCCGAGACCCAGCCAAGCTAACGGCATCCTGAGGCTCGGACTTCCGCTCAGGGTCAAGAAGCGAAGAACTCGGCCTGAGCAAATCACGTGCACCATGCATCGCTGAGCGGACCTCTCTGAGCTGGGCGGTGCGCCCCCACGAGCCACCTTGCCGCTTTGGCGGATACTCTCTATGATCGACAACTCATAGTAGCGGATTGCCTCACGAGAGGGATACGCGTCGTGGCAGGAATTCACGTTAGTCGCCGCCGCTTGCTTCGCAGTGCTGCAGCAAGCGGTCTGATGGCAACAGCGGCATCCAGCGTGATTGGTGCCGCCCGCGCCCAATCGGCGCGAAAGACCTTCGTCTTTGTCAGCGGGGCTTTTTGCGGCGGCTGGATATGGCGCCGGATCATTGACCGGCTCGAACAGGGCGGCCACAAAGTGTTCGCTCCGTCGCTCACGGGTTTAGCCGAGCGCTCGCATTTGCTGAGCAAGGACGTCAATCTGGACACCCACATCGCCGACGTCGTCAACCTGATCAAATGGGAAAGTCTCGACAACGTCTGTCTTGTGGCGTGGTCCTACGCGGGCTTCGTAGGCTCGGGCGCGCTCGAAAGCATCGGCGATCGCGTCTCCTCGGTTGTATGGCTTGATGCCTACATTCCCGCAGATGGACAAAGGGTGGCGGACTTCGCAGCCGAGCCGGTTCGCAAAGGCATACAGGCGGCCATCGACAAGGGCGAGGCAGGCGTCCGTGGATCGCCGACGTATCCGCCCAGTGTCGTTGCCGAACGCGATCGGGTATTCGCCGAGTCCAAGGTTACTCCGCATCCGATCGGCACCTATCTCCAGCAGGTCAAGCTTTCCGGAGCGCTCCAAAAAGTGGCGAAGAAGACATACATCCGCCTGCCGAAATTTCCTCAGCCGGCCTTCGACAGGGCACTGGCAGACTGCAAAAGCGACAAATCGTGGGCCACGTTCGAATTGCCGGACATTGGGCACATGGCCATGCTCGATGCACCAGATCGCGTCAGCGAGTTGACAGTGCAAGCCGCGTGAGATCGACCTCCCCATGAGTTAAGGTGCAGACGTCGCGCCGGAGTGCGCTATGCCCGCTTGGGTCACAGGCGTCGGTTCGGTGCTCAGCGGCAAATTTCCGCGGTGGCCCCATCTACCAACACGTAGCTGCATCGCGTCAACGGAAGCGGCCGATTGGAGGTATTGCCGGCGCAACTGATCACCTCGTCCAGGGCGAACAGCTGGGCGGGCAGATCAAAGCGGGCACGCGGGCTCATCGTTCGCGCCCTGGCTGGTTTGCTTTCGGTTGCACGTCAATGGCACCGACGTTGGGGTGACGATTGTCGGCACGCCCTCGCTGCCTCATGCCGTCGCCTCGCATCCGTCCATCAAATAGGAAAGGCTGTGTTTCATACGCGCTGGCAGCGGCCGGCTCGTGCGATCGTCCGGACGCAGTATTTTGCGCGGTAGCAGAGGTCACAGAAAGTGCCGACACGAATACGATCGCTAGTCTCGACATGACGGGCTCCTTGGCGGAGAGCAGGAACGCGCAGTGGGATAACTCAGTCGAAATCGTCGAGAAGGAGCTGGGCGCCAAGATGGCGGCGAGACTATGCCGAGACTATGCAATGTCGAGAGCGGCCTGTTCAGCTACGCCATCCACCGAGGCAGCCTTAGTTCTTCGTCAAGGGCTTGGGCGGCTCTTCGGCCATGGCCTCGACATCAATGGCAGGAAGCTCGCCGGTGCGGTCTTTCAGGTCTGCCGCACGCTGTACCAAGCCAGCAGCGACCGTGGGATCCTTTGTTGTTTTTGCCATGCGCAGCAATGCCGCTGCGGCCTCACGGGCGAACTGATTTAAGCGCGACACGGTTGGACATCCGACACTTAGCTGACATGGAATGATTCAAGGGTCGAATATTTGTTCCGAATTCGGCTTAAAAATGCGCGCACGACACAGAAAGGACTTCAGCTCGGAGCTGGGCCAGCTGAGGTCCTTCGTGTGTCGGCACCACGTCATTTGAGGCGCGGTGGCGAATGGTGCCCAACTCAACAAGTGGTTCTTGGTTCCCGTTATCAGCCCAAATTTCGAGAAAAAACGGGCCCCAGCTCGCGGGGATGTTGGGGGGCATGGAGCTGGGGCCACTCGGGGTCGCCCTTGGGGAAGGGCATCGGGAAAACTTGGCAATCGCAGGAATGTTCCTGCCTTTTTCTAAAGAGTAAGTGTGTAGATCAACCGCACAAGCGGGGGACAATCTCGAACGAGCCCGCCATTCTAAGCGCGAGGTCGTCGCCTGAAGTTGTTGCCTATGTTCCGCCGATGGAACAATCAGGCCTTGTGAGGAACATCAATCTGATCTCTAGCCTGATGAACCCCTCCGGCTGAGGGTGCTCATAAATGTCGGCTCACCGACGTAAAGCGGAAGTCACCCACCTTGAGCGTGATCTGCGGCTTGTGTGAAGGGTTTCGGATGCCGGCCGCATGATTGACGGCGCGGCACATTCGGGCGGCCGGCGTCCGAAAGCCTCCAAGGGAGGAAACCGCG